>DASYSB010000046.1:0-14847 GCA_036003785.1 Nitrososphaera sp. | reverse complement strand
TTGCCTAGCGTCTTGGAATACCTCTCTAGCATCAGCAATTTCCCTTCTTTGGCTTATCTTGCTACTAATCCAGAACCTTGTAGTGTCGTCCATCAGGTTCCATAGCCAAGCGTAATGACCTTTATCCATCTGCTCTTTTCTTACATGAACCATCATTTCATCAACGTGGTAGATTCCACTTGCATGAGGCAATGTCAGACTATCTACAAAAGGAGCTACTTCGTCAGCAAATCTATGAATCCAATCTAGAACTGATGTATGATCAACTTTGACATTGTGGAATTGCTTGATGTGATCAGAGACTTTTCTTAGTGATACTCCTTTGAAATACAAGTCTATTGCTAATGTGATTATTCTTGGATTCTTCTTTGAATGTTCAAAGCCGATGTTTACAATGAATCTGTAATCGCAGACTCTACAAAGATATTTCTGAATCGCGCCGTTTTTGTTATTTCGCCTGCCATCTTTGACGACATTCTGAGACAGCTTGCATTTTGGACATTCAACAGATTGCGAAGCTATTGGTAGTTGCGGCGACTGTACAACATCTTGCTGTACAATTCTGCGGCGCAGCTCTTTCGAGAATCCAACCGCATAGACGTGTTTGCAGACTATCTTCCGATACTGAAAGTCTGGACAGGTACACGTCCATTGACCTTCTTGATGCCCACCTAGATTGTGCCTGTAAAGCTTTGTTACCTCGTACCATGCTTCTTCACTGGATTGCGACCTTACCTTATAGTGTAATTTATTGATTCTTTTGATGCTTGAGCCTATTGAGACAATCGCGAGGCCACGTACTTGTCTAGCCATTTCTTTGTCCGAGCCATCTCGCGGGAATTGGGAGGCGGGCGGTATTATCGTCATTCAATCAAGTATACGTGGTATACCATATATAAGTATACCGCATATACCTAGCATACCATATAAATATAGCTATGCGGGTATGGTAGGTATAGAGCTCGCAATGGTTTCCACTATGAAGATTAATGATGAAACAAAGAAGGAACTTCTAAAAATTGGTGCTGAATACACAGTAAAAGATGGAAAGGAACGTTCGTTGGAAGCCGTAGTAAAATTGCTAATTCAAGAACATCGTTCAAGATGAAGATAGTAGACCAAAAAATAATAAGTCCGTACGCGCAATTGTTTTATGTAAGCCTTATGTTCTTTTGTGCTGGGATGGTGTGTAAGGGATCGTGACGTTGCTGCTGCGAAAAGAAGAAAAAACAAAAGTAAAGATGGAGTTGGGCTTCCTGAGTCAACAGCAAATTAAGACCGAAATGGATGCATTACTAAAACATTATGGTGCGAAAAGCTCGCAAGCTAACTTGGATAAGACGCGAAAAATCTTGAAAAGATTTGGCAATGTTACAGACGAGGTAGCTGCGATGCGTGACGAAAATCGGTGAAGAAAAGAGTCTACTTTGATACCTCTGCCGTAATCAAAGAATTTGTGCCCGAAGTCGGTTCCGACTTAGTAGACGATACATCAAACGCAGCCAGAGATGACAAGTTACAAGTCATTATGTCAATTTGGTCGATTAATGAAGCTGTTGCTGTAATCGATAGGTTGACAAGACGACCATTAGACCCGTTGTCAATCGCGGAACAGCAACAAATCATGGCAACTTTTGTGGAGCGCGTAAAAGCTACCAGCGATAAAGCAGCTTTCAGGATAGCTCCAATAGAGCATCCATTGGTCGCCAATTCACGATTATTAATCGATGAGATGCACATATCTGCCGATGATGCTTTGCATGTGTATACAGGATGGATTTACGATTGTGACTTTTTCTACATCCATGACAACAAGATAGTAAACAGGTTAAAAGCTGCATCCATAGAGGGTATGAACATTACCGATTTAGGCAATGAGGCAGACCGCGCATTTGCTAGGTCGGATTTATCACTTTGAACATGAGGACTGGACAAGGCTGTCCAGCTAGCATTGATAATTTCTAAGGAGAGCCTGTATGGAATCGAACCATATCCACTCTACCTCGATGCGGAGTGTCTCTTCCAGAGCAGGGTTCCTTCCTTATCGCAACGTGAAAAGAAGTAACACACCATAATCAATAGTCATGATATTTAAGTTATTCCGCCATCAGCCGACTTGCAACGCGCTCCGAAATCAGTCGAATACCCACCAGAACTTCACTTTTAGTACTGTCGAGGATGTGGGGTTTGCTTCAACTTTTTCAAGCTGTCGAAGTGAGGGGTTTATTGTCGATTCGTGGGCGCTAATTTTGTGGTTCAAGACCTATGACTAAATTTCCACGCACATCGACAATCATGTGATAAAAGACAGTCTTAACCCTAAGTATTGTATCTTCTGGATCACTATAATTCCAGTCGAATTTAGCGGTCAATCGAGTTGGTGTCTCGGTAGGCCTGTACTCCCAAATATTAGATTCCAACGACGTGAGAATGGCATCATTAAATGGCATGTATTTGTTAGAATACGTAACCTTTAGGAAGATGCCATCTTCAGTATAAAAAGTGTCAAATATCCCACCTTTTGTCCAGTCCCGTCTCTTCGTTGATTGGTTCCATTCTAATACATTGTGGGAGTAGTCAATCGGCATGAAGATATGGTTTGGCGTAAATCCTTGGTCGGCCATAGTTCTTGCCGAGTTGCTAATTGTCGCAATAGTAAAGCTCTCTGGTTCTGTCTTTGGACTTTTTTCCGTTAGGCTTCGTACGAGATATCTAATTTCCTCTCTTGCTACTGATGCTCCTATTTCTCCAAGAAGCAGAAAATTGTTAGGCGTGGTTATGCGTTCTCTTTTAATCAATATGTTATTTGCAATCTGCCTAAATTGACCCGCTTTAACAGTTGGATCAACTGGTCTTGTCGTACAGACCTGTTCAATAATAGTATGCTTTGCATAGGCATCTAAAATCTGTTGTTCTAATGCCTTTAGCTTTTGTTGGATGTCTATTTCCATCACTATTCCACCAGTCCTGACGCGCGTTTTGGCACGACATTTTCATACTCCTGCAATTGCACCGTTTGACTAATTTGCCATTGATTATGAAATCGCCACATTCGTAGTTCAAGTTCTATAAGCTCGGCTTTGCGAGGCAGTTTAGATTTAAAATAAGCGTTCCTCCACCTATCGCGAAATTTGCTTGGGAGCTTAGCGCCCTTTTTGACAAACGGAATACAAGGATATTTCAATTCATCCATTATTCTATCGATCTCTCGAAGTGCAGCTTTAGAAGAGTTTATACCATTAGTAACAATTACTATCGCGAGATCGGCAATTTTTAGCTCCTTGTCTATTCTTGCCTGAAAATCCTCAGAAGGATTCAAATCCGAAGATGTTGGTGAAGCTAGAAAAGCACCGATGCGATTCGATGTCAGATAAACTTGCACTTTTCTACCTATTGTCTCCCCTTCTCTTCCACCGTACACAATAAAGACTTGAACCACGTCGGTTAATGTAGGAGGTACGCAGTTGCTTAATATCCTTAGCCATTTAGCATCTTTATCCAACAGCTTTCCCTGCCATTGGCTAGCCAGCTGAATTCTTGCACTCAATATATCAAGTTCTGTTGCAAAGACGATTGATTTCAATGCCTGTTGCAGGTCGGTTGAAACTGTTGCAAGCTGGTTGGTAGTTTATTCCGACCATTCATCAAAGTAGTCGATTCCGCCTGTAGCGAATTTGTATTCAATTCTTGCTCCGTACATCCCCTTCCTCGCATTTGCATATTTGTATCTGATGAGAATCCCAATGAAAAGAGAGGGACCGATTGGCTTTCTTTTCTCGAAATCAAATGTATTTTTTCTATACTTTGACTCGTTTGGAAGGAGTATAGTGTGTTTTGATGTTTCAACAGGCTTATCTAACAAATTTTGCCTTTCGACTCTCTCGTCGCTCAGTGCAAATTCGAATAGAATGTCTTCTGCTGGAACCTGACCGTAATTATGATAGTTGAAAATAAACAAGCCCTTGCCATCTGCCTTAAGGCCTTCAGGTGCGGGACCAATCCAAGGTCTCATAGTACTATCCATTTGTTGTTTCGTCATCGTGACTTGATCTTGCGTCATTTTCAATTGCATATCTGTCTGCTTCATTTGGGAACGCACCAGCAATACTAGAATGATCGCTGCTATCGCAGCGCCTGCTTCTATTATTGGAAAAATCCAATCCTTTACGACTACGGGGTCGAAAGCCAATACGCACGTGAGGCTCTTAGATACTCATTAATCTAGCTGCTAATGCTTTTATCATGCTGTAACAAGCTTTGGGATTGCTTGCTTGTCTTGCTCTTAAAACAGCTTAGCCTTGAGCCAGTGATAGTGGCCGCAATAGTTTCGGCTGTAGTGGCACTGGCAATTTTAGGGTTTAGAGAAGGTTACCTTGAGCCCAAGCGTACGCGTGATAAAATCAACAGAGAAACCTTGGAAAAGAAGGTCGCAGCTTATGGGACGATACTTACATTGTTGGAAACTTTTGAGAAAAGAGCCAGAGAAAGACCTTTGCAAATTTCTCATTTGTTTAGTCTGCATGACGAATTCCCCGGAATCCAACGGGCTATTGGGCGTTCTCGACATCTTTTATCCGATAAGCTTTCTAAAACTTGGGTTAATGCAGCGGCAAAATTCACGTTTGAAATCACATTGACTATTGGAGGTCAAACGTATGTCTACGAGGATTTGCGTGACCTGCAAACGATCGTGACTGAAGAGTTTGTCGAGCTAAAGAAACGATATGATGAGCTCTAAATATCGAATTATGAAGGTATTGGCTTTTATCGCTAATCATCGCTGTTCAATACCGAAAGCCTTTTGGCTGTACCCTGCAAGCTGAAGCTGGCAAGATAAGCCAACAAGGAATCGCTCATGTTCAAGAGACGAAAAAGCTTTCCAAATCCCGATCAAGACATTTATCGAGGTCTTGGAATGAACAATAAGTCTTCCAAACCTCGAAAACCGGGATTGACTCTTCCACGACTCAGTGTAAGATGGATTCTCATTATTTTTGCAGTTTGGTTCATGATTTGGACACCCTTGACTTTCTTTGACCCAATGGGCAGATATTCCTATAAAGAGGCGAAAGTCGATGAGCAATCTTACGAATATCCAATTCACCTCAATGTCACTGATATTGCTGACAATTCGAAGATTTACAGGATCGACATGCTCATGTATTCTAGGTCGTATAGTGCTCAATATCCTATTAGAGTGGACATTCTTTTGGTAAGACAGGTCAATGGCACAGCAGAGAAGGATGTCTTACACATTATCTTTCCGCACTCAGATTATTCATTACGTCGCGCAGATGAAAAGCCTGAACAGTTGCAGTTATTTGGTGGTGCAAAGGTTTCAATGGCTTTACCTGAAAATACAACATGGTACAATAACACTGGTGGGTACGGCGGTGATTCCATCCAATATGCGATGCAAGGTTGCTATAATATTGTAGTGACATCAAAACCCGCTTATTTGCGCAATCATGATGTTTTCAAATATGATTGCACACAATTGAACATTGCCTCTCTCGAATCCACGTCAGCATTAAAAGCAAGCGAGGCGCAGATAGGCGTTACAAATTCCGCGCTCAAGCTGGCATCGGATACTCTTAGAGTCAGCGATCTAATATATGGCTTAACAGTGATAGGGTTATTCATAGCCGTGATCACGTTCGTTCAAGATAAAGCGAATAAGCGATTGTGAATATGGATGCAGCCATCAGTGCTTCTATCACTGCTACGATTATTACATTCTGCGGATATGTAGTCAGTTGGAAAAATAATGCAAGCAAGATTCCAGCAATGCCTCCAACAAAACAAAGCGCTCCAATAGATATGAGATTATCTGTCCTCAATAACTTTCCACAGTAGATGCGTTCTGGATCGCTGATGTTTGTAGAATCATGCCTTGATCCAACAGCTATCCTTCCCATTGGATAGCCAGTTGAATCCCTGTATTCGCAGAATATCGTTGATCTCGCGCCATTCTTTTTTCTCCATCCATCCTTTTGGCTTGATCTTGAAACAGTCCTTTTCGTTGATGATTAGGAGCTTTTGAAGCCTTATTCCTAATCCCTTCACAATTGGTTCAACGATGGCATCTTTATTATGAATAGCTGCTTGCCTCATCAGTGATTCGACTTTATTCTCGCCCAGATTCAGGTTTATGCCCGCCGCTTCCGCCGGTGTCTGATTGCCTATCGCTTGATGTGGCCTGATAAAGTTATAGTGAATCCGCAGAGCATCGACTAATTCTTGCGCTGCCTCTGCGTTGTCAAGTCCGCGCATGACTATTTCACGATCCCTGACTGTACCGTTTAGTCTCTCAACTTTTGGGTTCAAGCCTTTTTCATTAGAACCTATGCTTCTGATGTCCATTATTCTTGGGTGGCAGGTGGTACCGAGCTCTTTCTTGAAAGCTTCATCATATGCTGGCAAACCGTCATGCACTATCGCTTTTGGCAATGGAGCTCGCTGCTTCATTTCTTGAAATACTCCCCTCGCATCATTGGTTGAACGCTTCTGTGTTATTTTGCTGCATATCCAAAAACGGGTTGTCGAGTCCATGAGATTCCACAGCCAGCTATAATGATTGTCAAACTTTCTATGCGTGTGGTTTTCCTTGTTCTCTAGCGTCATGTTTGCCTCATTATCCTCGTTCCTCACATGCACAAGCATTTCGTCCACGTGGTAAACTCCGCCCAATTGAGAGGGAACAAGACTATCAACATAGGGTTTTGCTATCGAGTTCCAGCGTCTAATGAAATTCGCAACGCTAGAATGGTCAATGGAAACACCATAAGCCTGTCTTACATGCTGCTCTATCTTTCTCATGGACATGCCACCGAAATACAGGTCAATAGCTGCACTGATGATTTTTGCAGATACCTTTGCATTCTCAAAAGCTGGATTTACCGTAAACTTTGTCATACAATCTTTGCAAGCATATCTTTGAATATCACCTGCTTTCTTGTTGTGACGGATTCCTATTTTCTTATGATTTTCGCTTCCACACTTTTGACAGACAATTTTGCCAAGCTTGTTTGCATCGATGATACTTTGGTTGATCGGTGTTTGAATGAGCGAATCCTGATAGACCTTCTTTCTTAGTAGCTTGCTGAAAAGTACGGCGTGGATATGCTTGCAAACTACATCGCGGAAAGTGTGGTCTGGACAGTCGCATGTCCATTTACCATCGCGGATATTTTCGCCAAAAGTCTTGGTGTACTGCTTTATGACAGTATACCACTTTTGTGGATCAGACTGTGACCTGACTTTGTACGTAAGCTTGTTCAATAGTTGAATTGAAACGTCTGGCTCATTTCTCCTGCCAATTTCCTTAGCCATTTCGAGACCCTTCATTTCACGCGTATTGGTTACTTGCATATCCACGTGTATAGTGTTATACACGTGGTTATTTATAGTTATCGTATCCACGTGTAAACAATAAATAGTCGCTTTGTATACCTTAGTTGGTGAAGAATGCCCAAGTGGAAAAAAGATGCTACTGAATTTGAGGTAAGCGTGAGCTATCATGATACAAGAGGGTATCAAGCCTATTTGCCGAGACCAATTATGGAGATTTTGGGCGATCCAGAGACTATCAAATTTGTACTAAATGGTAAGAAGGTAGAGGTTAAGCCGGGTGCAAGTGATAAGCTTGAATGAATCTCTGTCTGAAAACGCATGTATCCTACTGGCATACATTAAGGAGCATCCCGGTCTTACCCAGACTGACATTATCGAATGCCTTGGTATGTATCCGAGCCAAGTTGTTACTGCGATATTGGAATTAGAAGAAAATGCTTTGGTACAGAGCCATGTAGATAGCATTGATCATTTTACCACGATTCTTAAGACGTATTATCTTGCCTAAACGTGGATAAGCTGACGATAGTTAGGAGCAGAATTTTCAACACCCTGCAACACTTTCATCCTAATGAAAGACCAATTTTAATAGACCGCCTGATGATTGCATTATCACTTCTGCCAATATTGTGACGATGATCGCTCCGATAAGTCCTAAGACTGCTTTTCGTACCTTTGGTCTTCTCATATGTTCCGTTTCCACCCTTGGGAATAGCCAACGAAATAAGAAATACCAACCAACTATAGACATAATGCTCACACCAATAATGACTATTTCATAAAATGCTCTGAAAAATTGGTCAGTTGTCAATAGCCATAGGTACAAAACAACTGTTTGTGCTGTCACAATTGAGGCATAAATCGGTAATGCTTTCCTCCAATCGTGATATAGGTCGGTATTTGGACTGAACTTTTGGAAAAGTGTCTGAAGTTCTGTTGTACGTCCATGTACCCAGTCAGTGTCAAAACCTTCGACACTGAAGTGAGATTCATTCAATATCATGGAATCCATGCTGATATCTATCCAGACCGATTTTGACTGCGTTCGCAAATACATTGTAATCTGTTCCACATCTTTAGAGATGTAGATATTAGCAAAAGCTTCAGGAGAGGTGTACTCTTGTTCTTCTTTCTTAGCTCCTTTTCTTGTATGTCTGACGAACTGGAATGTTGCATTTTCCTTCTCTTTTTTATCTAACGCCTTATGCTCATTTCGTAGGAATATACACAATTCCTGAATCAGGTTATTTGGGGGATTTAGAAGCCTAATAGATGGTATTCTCATTTCGTTGCGTTGAACTTTATCCGACCCCAAATGCCAGCTATGAACCACGAGCTCTTTAAAAAGAGCTGCTTGCTCTCTTGCTTGAGACGCGTAGCACCCGCATATCGACAACCAGACCCCGCGCTTTGACAGTATGCCAAATTTTGTCTAGACCCCGCGTTCTCGACCGAAGTTCACTTTTCATAATGTTAATATGTCACTAGCGATATTACTAGTGATATGATATCTGAATGGCTATCGAGAGTGGGAAGCGCCATACCGCGGGGCTTTTCCAGACAGTACATACTTTCCTTGCTCAAAGAACAGCCAATGACTGGCAAGGAGATAATTGACAAAGCAACTATGCAGAGCGATGGAAAGTGGAAGCCGTCACCGGGGCTCATTTACCCGTTGCTTGGCAGGCTTCTCGACGAAGGCCTTGTGACCGAAGACAAGGACGGAAGGTACGCGATAACAAAGAAGGGCATTGAAATCACATCAGACTTGGAATCATTTGGCAGCATTATCCAAAAGCAGATTGACGTAATGCTGCGCGTCGGAAATGTGGGCAAGTTCATGGCGATGGATCTCATCGACAGGCTTACAACCATTGGCTCGGCATTGAGCTCGAACCTAGGCGCGATGACGCAGCAAGAACGTAGCAAATACAGGGAATTTCTTCAAAGCGAGTTAAGAAAGCTGGACGAGCAGCAAGCCAAAGACACAGCAAAAGAAAAAGTAGATGTCGAGTAAACTATGAGAGGAATCTCCTCATTCCCTGAAATTCAATACCGTTGCTGCATGATTTGCTTTTGTCTACTTAACTTTGCCTAAATAATTTCCTAATTGACTTTTCTATAATTTTGACAAGCATTTGATGGTGCAAGTTATTAAGGCAAGACGCGCAATCGTTTAGCATGCCCGAAGCGATGGCCGATAGGATCCGCCACCTAGTGGAGGGGATGAACAGGCTGGAGCTCCAGATGGCCGGAGAGGCAGAGATCATTAAAGATCACTATGTCAAGGCAGCAGCAGCCATGCCGGAGGACAAGAGCTATTTTCTTAATGGCGTGCAAACAGGCTCCGTCGTAAGGTCATACCTGCTGACAAGGAAAGGCGTCGAAGTGCCAGGCGAAGGGACCTTCCAGATTCCGGAGTTTATAGACAGTGTTATCAAGTTTGCAAACTATCCCAAAAGAAAGATCGAAGTGTTGAACGATCTTGCCACGCATCTTCAGAACATTTACGCCCTCATCAGGTCGCAGGAAGCGCAATAGTCCTTTACCGGAAATTTTTACTAGTTTTTTATTCGAGAAGTTTTTATGGTACCATCACGTTTAAAGATACGTGAAATACAGGAGCCGCACTGACATTGCTGCAGCTATGCTCGAAATTGCTCTTGATGGGGCAATAAAGACCAAGATAATGTACAAGGCGTTTCTGTCGTTTCCGCAGCTAAAAGAATACCTCGCTGTTCTTGAAGAAAAGGGATTGCTCGAACACATCTCGACCGATCACGAGTACCGCACGACCGACAAGGGCAAGCACTTCTTGAAAATGTACAAAGATGTTGGCCAGATGGTATTTCCAAGCTCTGCAGGAAAGAAAAAGTAATCAGGCCCACGACCAGAACGACATCCCACGAATGCTGCATTGCTTTCTAATTATCGCCTTTGCCTTCCTGTCCGCGTCTATTTCGGTTACGCCGCTTTTCAGGAACTGCAACATGAGTTCTTCGTACAACTTTTTGGCGCGCTCTTCTGTGAATTCCTTGTATTTTTTGCCTTCTTGAATGGCAGGCGAGTCTGCGCCCTTCAATTCCATGTATTCCTGCTTGCAGGCTTCACACGAATCGTCAAAAAATTCTGTGTGGACAGGGCACTTCGTTTTACATCACCGGGTCTTCCTTTATGCTAAGGCTGCCGTCAGCCGCGACTTCGACACACATTATAGCCAAGATCGGCTTTGCGTTTTCCATTCCTTCCCGCTCGATCATGTACTTTGCCATCTTTAGTCGATACGGCCTGGCCCAGTGCTGCCCTACCTTGTATTTGCCGTGCATGTCTGTAGGTGTGACCTTGATTATCGCGACTTCGTGCACGACTGGCATACTCGCGTCAAGAGCTTCGTACCTGCCCTCCTTCTGATACTTTTCCATCAGCGCGTTGAGCGCCTTAGCCTTCTCCTCCCTATCCTCTACGATCTGAGCCTTGCCCTTGATTACCACGCTTATGTAAAGGGTGTCTGCCTGCGACGCGTCAGTAGGGTGGAAGTAGTATGACGGCAAAAAGCAGATGTGCTGGTCCACCTCAAAGCCGACGTTCTGGTTGCGCCGGATATTGTCGAGCTTTTCTCCAAAGGGGTGAGAATGCATATAAATTGCGCCGTGGGCGTAGACAAAGTTCATGGGTATAATCTGCGGGTAGCCGTTCTTGTCAATGGACGCCACTCTGCCTGCAGGCTGTTTGTTGAGAAAGTCGATTATCTTCTGCTTTGACTGTATTTCATATTTTTTTACCAGCTGCACTGCGTTATTGCATAGCCACCATGACGTTAAAAGTTATACGGATGCATCGAAGCTGATTGTCAATGTCATTGCGTTTGGAGGCAATTCAGATTCTGACCAGAGCGAATTTTAGTAGCCGCCTCCTATACAATGTTATGCATAACGAGTCCATCCGATACCGCATCAACCAGATGACAGACACAGGGACCAACGTCAACCTTGCGCTGAGCGAGGACATTGAACTGGAGCCCGTGTCTCAACAGCAGATGATGCTTGAAGCAGTAGACAGAGCAGTCACCGATAAGGAAGTCAAGGAGCAGATAAGGCCGCTGTTAGAAGCGATCCTAAAATCGCAGCCCCAGACTCTGATAAGAAGCTATTCGCAGACAGTCATCCAGATAACGATGCCTAAAAAACGCTATGAGAAAATGGGCAGTCCGCGTGTGGGCGATAAACTGCTGATAGACATTAGGAAGGGCTGAGCTGCCGCTCCAACTCTTGCTGCGACTTTATTGGGAGAGAGCAGGTAAAGTTCCTGCACACAAACGCGGTCTCACCGTTGCCTTCGCGCCCCTTAAAGTAGGCGTACCTTTCCAGCGACTGGATCTGGTTTGCACTTACGACCGAGTTTATCCCGTCTGGAATGAATTGCTGGTTGAGCCATCCTGCCATTTTCGAGTTGCTACTGCCTGTTATCACGGTTACCTCCACCGGCTTTTTCACATAGAGGTAAATCGCATTCAGCATCTGGCCGAACCCAAACGGGTTCTCCGCTGCCGGCCGTGCGCCGGCCTTCATTATCTTTACTGCGCGGTCAAGGTAGCTGCTTTTCTGAGTGTAATGGTATAGCCTAAGCAGGTTGTATGCGGCAACCGAGTTGCCACTTGGGATCGCAAGGTCGTAAAAGTTCTTGGTTCTCACGATCAGCTTCTCATGGTCATCTGAAGTGAAGAAAAGGTTGCTTTCCTTTTCGTCCCAGAAATGCTCGAGCATAAAGTCGTTGTACTTGATAGCATTTTCCAAATATTCCTGCCTTGAATCGACTGCGAAGAGGTCGAGAAGGCCACCTGTGTAAAAGGTATAGTCGTCAAGGTAGGCGTTAAGCTTTGATTTTCCGTCCTTGAATGTCCGCAACAGCCTGCCTTCGCCAGCTGCAACCTTTGTTTCAATAAATTTGACTGCGTTCTCTGCGGCCTGCAGGTATTTTGCGTCGCAGGTGATGGCGTATCCTTTAGCAAAGCCTGATATCATCAAGCCGTTCCAAGAGGTCAGGATTTTTTCGTCTCTTCCCGGCCTAACTCTTTTCTCCCTGGCTTCGAAAAGTTTGGCAGAAGCATCTGCTATTATTTGCTCAGCCTGCTCCTGTGTCTTGCCGTAACGCAGACCAACTGTGGTAACCGGCGCCCTTACATTGAGGATGTTCTTTCCCTCGAAGTTGCCTCCTTCGGTCACGCCGTAATGTTCGCAGAAAATGTCAGTGGCGGCTTGGTCTGAAAGTCTGGAAGCGATCTCTTTTTTGTGCCAGACGTAGAACTTGCCTTCTTCTCCTTCCGAGTCGGCATCTTGCGCAGAGTAGAATCCGCCTTCAGGGTGCGTCATCTCCCGCATAACAAAATCCAGAGTCTTTCTTGTAATCTTCAAATATTTTTCAGCCTTTGTAATCTGGTAAAGTTCAGAGTACAGCTGGGCTAGCAAGGCATTGTCGTAGAGCATCTTCTCAAAATGGGGAACAAGCCACTTCTGGTCAGTCGCATATCGCGCAAAGCCGCCGCCAAGATGATCGTGGATGCCGCCTGCCGCCATCTTGTCTGCGGTAAATGCGACAAAATCTTTGAACCGGGTCATGCCTGAAATGTCGTAATATCGTAGCAGGAACATTAGATTTGACGCGTTGGGGAATTTTGGAGCCTGCCCAAAGCCTCCATATACAGGATCTCCCATCTGGAGCAGGCCCACAGCCGCCTCATCAAGGATAGAACGCTCCAGGTTCACCTTTTCTGTCGTGCCGAGAGCAACGTCCTTCGCAGTCTGCGTCAGCGCACCCATGAATTCGCCGCTTGCCGCTTCTATTTCCTGTTTCTTGTCCTTGTACGCTTTGGCAAGCTGAAGAAGTATCGTCTTGAATCCTGGCATGTTATAGTGGCCGCCTTCCTTTGGAAAGTAAGTTCCGACATAGAATGGCTTTTGATCCGATGTCAGAAAAACGGACAGCGGCCAGCCGCCGGTCCCGGTGGCAAGCTGGCAGACCCGCTGGTAGATGTCATCGAGATCAGGCCGCTCCTCTCTGTCGACTTTGATGTTAATGAAATGTTCGTTCATTATCTTGGCCACTTCGTCATCTTCAAATGACTCGTGTGCCATTACGTGACACCAGTGGCAGGCACTATAGCCAACGCTGAGGAAAATTGGCTTGTCCTCCTTTTTCGCTCGTTCTAGCGCTTCATCTCCCCAGGGGTACCAGTCAACAGGGTTGTGCGCGTGCTGCAAAAGATACGGACTTGATTCCTTCGCGAGCTTGTTTGGTTTGCCCCGGCTTGTGCTTTCCTGCATTGCATGAACTTGCGGCTAAAAGATATATAGACTTTGTATTCATGTGAAAATTCAAAGCAATTCATTATGTCCGATGCGCGCTTCAATCATGATAATGTCCAGTCCAAGAAAAGAGATCAAGAACGAAGACAAGGATCACCGCGATGACAAAGACGAAAACCCCGAACAACATTGGGTTGGGGATCACAGAATCGTACGACGACTAATATTTTTTCCCTCATGTGCGGCGCCTTGAGCAAAGGTTTATATCAGTAGCTTGCAAAGGAAAAAAACGAACGTAACGTTTAAGGCGGCGTCGGTGATGATGTTTGGTCTTAGAGCCATTTTGTGATTCACTGACCTCCAGTTGCGCTCATAAAATGGAGGTCCGATGCTAACATTGGATCTGACATTGGTCACACGAACACCCTAATACGACCCGCACAATAACAAGGTTGTCCGGCCGTACTCTTTAATTAAAAAAGGATTGACTCCGGTTGATCCTGCCGGACCCGACTGCTATCAGAGTGGGACTAAGCCATGCGAGTCAACGCCGCAAGGCGTGGCATACGGCTCAGTAACACGTAGTCAACATGCCCAGGGGACGTGGATAACCTCGGGAAACTGAGGATAAACCGCGATAGGCCAAGGTTTCTGGAATGGATCATGGCCGAAACCTATACGGCCCCTGGATTGGACTGCGGCCGATCAGGCTGTTGGTGAGGTAATGGCCCACCAAACCTGTAACCGGTACGGGCTTTGAGAGAAGGAGCCCGGAGATGGGCACTGAGACAAGGGCCCAGGCCCTATGGGGCGCAGCAGGCGCGAAAATTCTGCAATAGGCGAAAGCTTGACAGAGTTACTCTGAGTGATGCCCGCTAAGGGCATCTTTTGGCACCTCTAAAAATGGTGCAGAATAAGGGGTGGGCAAGTCTGGTGTCAGCCGCCGCGGTAATACCAGCACCCCGAGTGGTCGGGACGATTATTGGGCCTAAAGCATCCGTAGCTTGTTCTGCAAGTCTTCCGTTAAATCCACCTGCTCAACAGATGGGCCGCGGGAGATACTACAGGGCTAGGAGGCGGGAGAGGCAAGCGGTACTCAGTGGGTAGGGGTAAAATCCTCTGATCCACTGAAGACCACCAGTGGCGAAGGCGGCTTGCCAGAACGCGCTCGACGGTGAGGGATGAAAGCTGG
>DASYSB010000045.1:0-13366 GCA_036003785.1 Nitrososphaera sp. | reverse complement strand
TCCTGATACTGGAATGAAACTGCCGACCCGGGTGGAGCAAGGCCAAACAGAGCGCAAGTCCCTGCTACAGCTCAGGTTGGCCGCTCAGCGGAATCCCGCTTAGAACAGAAGGAGGGTTACTGCTGGCACGCACACTTTTTTCGGCGGGTTACATTGGTTAATTTTTACTGGTCGGCCAGTTATTTTTACTTTAACATTGTTCTATGTTAGATTATCTTGTCATAGCAGTTTGTCGAGTATTGTAAATTTGAGCATAAATTTAAGATGTCAACATTGACAAAGTAAGCATACGTTGCCGTCGTGTAGTTTGTCGTGTTTGACAAGTTAAATCTGAGCGTGTTTTTTAGATACTCGACAAACTAAATACGGCGAGTAAAATCTACTCTAAAATTCTACTTAGAAGTGAATGTTCTATGCTATAACCAGAAATTAAACTATGTCTTGCTTCGCGCCCAATCTAACGGGCTAGTCTCGTATTCGCCGTGACCAGTAGAGCCCTTATGCAGCACGACATCATAATATGACCAGAACATCGCTTGGCATGTCTTGCATGAATAACGTAAACTAGTTTGCTCTGTCATGCGAGAAAATCACTTTTTACGGCAATCAAAAATGCGTCTTCAAGGTCGCAGCATTGACAGC
Source organism: Nitrososphaera sp. (assembly GCA_036003785.1). Taxonomy (GTDB): domain Archaea; phylum Thermoproteota; class Nitrososphaeria; order Nitrososphaerales; family Nitrososphaeraceae; genus Nitrososphaera. Next base: position 12,724 of record DASYSB010000045.1, on the reverse strand, counting down.
CATTTGATAAGCAATCATGTCGCAAGTCATGGTCACACACTCTGCATTTGCAGTGCAAGTAGTCGCCATCTTGTTTTGAAAATGCACTTGTGTTCGCTGACGATAGCAACTCTACCAGCTGTATTGATACCTTACTACAAATGTATTAGACCCAAAACTCGTAAACTACTATTTCGCGAAATGCGATAATGTTACGCGGTTCGGTGCGTTTTGTCAGCTTTGTTCTACAAAATGAACCAAAGCAGCCGGCGCACTGAATTGTTTCATAACATTGTTCTATTGGCGGTCAAGATTTGAGGAGTTTGATCAGGCTATGGCACATAGTTGCGCACCATTAGCTCACTAGAGCCGACACGCGCAGAAACCTTGCAGCTGATAGCACGGGCCACGCGCACCCGACTCTGCACCCACCCGGAGTACAGTTCCCTTATGAGCGTGGTGTTAGAATTACTCAGCAGCACCTTGCATCCTTTTCGATCAAGCTCGCGAAACACTTGGGCAAGTTCGATCTGGTCTTTTCTTCCAAAGCCATTTCGAGTGTAGTCGACAAAGTGCGCTGTAGCGCTTAGCGGGTTGAAGGGTGGGTCAAGGTAGACAAAATCACCTTCGCGTGCCCTTCTCAGTGCCTGCTTGTAGTCGCACGCAACGATCTTGGCGTCAGAGTAATTCAGGGCCGCACTGGCTCTGCGCAGTTGATCTTTGTCGCAGATTGCAGGGTTCCGATACCTTCCAATTGGCACATTGAATGTCCCACTCCGGTTAACCCTATAAAGTCCGTTGTAGCAGGTCTTGTTAAGCGCTATGAATCTTGCGGCCGATTCCACATCGCTAGTTGGCTGTGCAGACCTTAGCCGATAATAATACTTGGCCGGTGCCCTGTTGTAGTTCTTTTCATGGTTTTCAAGTACTTTGATCAGTCCTTCAACGTCATTTTTCACAAGATTGTATGCGTTGACAAGTTCGCGGTTTGCGTCTGAAAGGTACGCACCAAACTGCAATCTTGAAGAAGAAACGAGATGGAAAAAGAGAGCACCACCCCCGAGGAAGGGCTCAAAGTATCTTGTGAATTGTGGAATTTGGGTGTCAAGTTTGGATAATAGTTGAGTTTTTCCTCCGGCCCATTTGACAAAAGGTGCAGCTTGCTGTACGCTCTGCGATTTGGCGGCCTGCATCCATCCTACGGAATTCAGTGATTTTATTAAACTTTGCCAAAGGGTCTGTTGACAGAGAATTCCTATTGCTTGCCTGACAAATTTTGTGTCAAGAGCTTGCGAAGGTAGTTGTCAATATTCTTCATCATGCTGGGATTGCTCTCCACCTTGAACTTGAGCTTGTCATCAGTGTACCTGACATCAACATAGCTGATTGTGTCATTCGATGGATAGTACTCATATTCGACAATGACCCGTGACGTCTTGCCGTTGAACCTGAAGCCAAGCGACATGCGCCCGCGTGTGAACAACGCTGGCAGGAGCGCGCCGCTAGCCCGCAAGTGGCAGAGCTTCATTTTTGAATGTTTGTACTGCTGCTTGTGATCTTCGACATCAGAATTGAAGGAGAGTTTGCGTCCGCATTCGCAGCACAACCACACTATCTTAAGGTCATCCGGATGCATTTACCTTATGTGAACTTGGCGATCAACGGATTTAAAGAGTAGACATAGATTCCATATTTGTTTTATTCAGAACCTCACTGTTTCTTTTGCAGCAGCGTTGCACCCTGTATAGTCATCATACTCGAAAAAGTTTATCAACCAGCAATAGCTTTAGTTGTTTGGGTGGCAGGGTCATGGCAGAAGCCGGCTTTGAGAAAATCAAAAAACATAACCACCATATCTACGATGACCAAACTATAGAAAACATGATTCGATATTATAAGGTCGAGGACAATTTTGGCATGCTGCTAAGATACATAAAAAGCAGGAGCCTTCAGGAAGACGTACTGTAATTTTATTACCAACTCTGCACGATATACAACGTGCACAAGGCGGTTATTGTTTCCGGCATCATCACAGCCGTGGCAGTAGCCGGCTATATCGCATACCAGCAGACCAATAGACCAGCGTTCGCTCTAGAAGTTGACGCGACAAAGGATACGACGGATGTGGGGATCATGTACAGAATAAGGACAACAAATGTAGGCACACAGCAACTAACCGGCATCATAGTGGAGCTGGGGACAAACGACATACAAGAAAAGTCGTTTCTGGATCCGGGGCAGTCATATTATTTCTATCCGGAACCTGAAACCCAGGTCTCGACGGTAAAGGTCAGGACAAATGAAGGTATAGAGATCGAAAGCGACTATCGCTCGCCGACCAAAGTCCTCGGCCTGCCGGGCGCCGGCAGATAATATAAATGAGAAAATAAGCAATGAATGCTATCGTTGACGCTGATATTTTCAGAATCGGCCGAGTCGGCAGGCCTTGCCGCTAGGTATGGCTATGATCCGTGGCTAGTAGGTCGGTTCCTGGAATACGTGCCAGATATTGAGGAATTCATGGAAAAGATGGAGAGGCCGCCGACGCAATATATCCGGGTCAATACGCTCAAGACGAGCAGGAAGGAACTGGAAGCAAGACTGTGCTCAAAAGGCTTCGAGTTAAAAAAAACGAGCATCCCTGAGGTGCTTGCGGTAGAAAAAGCGCCGATTGCAATTGGTGCGACGAATGAGTATCTCTTTGGCTACTATTACATACAAGACCTCAGTTCGTGCATAGCTGCTGATGCACTTGATGCTTCTAAAGATGAACTGATACTTGATGTCGCCGCTGCGCCTGGGGGCAAGACGACTTTTATCGCCCAGAGGATGGAAAACACCGGATTGATAATTGCGCTCGAGCCCAGTGTGAGAAGGGCGAGAGCCATGTCCTTCAACCTTGCGCGCTGCGGTGTTTTCAACACGTGTATACTAAGGACGGACGGAATACACACAGAAAAACTGCAAATGAAATTTGATAGGGTGCTTCTGGACGCCCCGTGCAGCTGCGAAGGAGTGATAGCTAAAGACGCAACAAGGAAAACAAGCCACACACCGGAGGATGTAGATTACTGTTCGGCGAGACAAGACAAATTGATCGAAGCCGCGGCCATGGTGGTAAAGCCTGGCGGCGTGTTGGTTTATTCCACCTGCTCCTTTGCCCCCGAAGAAAATGAAATTGTAGTGGACCGGCTCTTGCAGAAATTGGGAAACGTTGTAATCGAGCCTCTAAAATACGGCAGTAACGGGTTGGCAAGATTTGGCAAAATGACTTTTGATAGCCAGTTAAAGAATACCCGGCGTTTCTACCCGCATATACACGACACTACCGGCTTTTTCATAGCAAAGCTGAGGGTGAATTGATGTATCGTAAGCCAACAAGGCAAGAAAAGACGCTGATAAACAGAGCTCTTGACAGGTGGGGTGCATTTGAATTCCTTAAAGGCAAGTTGCTCATGATACGGGAAAACTCTAGCAAGATAGTGTGCCTAATGCCAGCGCAGCTAGAAGCTGTTACGCGCATGCAACCGTATCTGGCAGGGCTTGTCATCGGTGAGCTAAAAAAACAGTTTGTGCCTTCCATGGCCGGCGCTGATCTTTTTTCACGGTCCGGCAAAAGGAACGAATTTTACATTATTGTGAACGAAAAAGCAGAAAAGGTAATCCTGTACGGGAGGGACATAATGGGCGACTCCATAGTGGAAGCCTCTGACAGGTTAGGCCAAAACGAGCTCGTGATATTGCTAAACAGCACTCTTGAAGCCATAGGGATTGGGAGAACTAGATTTCCCGGTAAATCGCTTTTGCAGAAAGGAAAAGTCACAGTGACTACTTTGACTGACGCGGGCTATTACTTGAGGGAAGAGGGCTAGGTTTCCAAAGGCAGGTTACTGAGAACAGAATTAATGTAACCGACTGTAGTTTCTAGGCGGGTGCAGATGCTCTCGACAGACATGCCGCTGTCGTACAACTCGAATATGCGCTCATTGAGGTCGTATTTTGCCTCTTCTTCCGTTCTCATCATCCTCACAAGATTGATTTCAGATAATAGGCATTTTGATTGATATTGTATGTACCTGCTTGTGAAATAAAATTAAGCGATCTTGGCGCAGCTCTTTACTTTCTCGCCTTGATAAGCACAAAGATAGCCACTGCGCCCATCATGCCCCCAAGGATCAAGAGCACCTGGATCGGAAAACCGCCGCTTGAAGTCTGCACGCCCGCCGGTGAGTCTGCGCTCACAACTCCATACTCTTGTCCTTGCGGACCCTGCACGTCCAAAAAGCCGGCGACCGTGACCTGTGCACTTGGTGCTGTCGTCAGTGATTTTACATTTACAGTTGCTCCGTCTATTGTAGCTGTGCCGGTAGTCTCTTCTGCTTCAAATGTGCCTTCCCTTAGGCTACTTTCACCTAGAGAATAAACTGATAGTACCCTAGCCGATCCGTACTCTGAACCCGAAATAGTCCCGGTGCCGTAGGTACCGATAGGGTCAAAAAGGTGGTGCCAATTTGTGCTCATAGGGGCATTGAATTTGGTGAAATCCATTACAGGCTCCTGAAGCAATCCACCCACCCCAGAACTTGACAATTTCGATGCGACAGCAGGATACTTTATTTCAAGCGCGCCTATCGCTTGATTTATGTTAACTTCACCAAATTCCTGAGACTTCACCTTAATCGGTCCTTTTACTATGAAAGCTCTCCATTGAAGGTCAACGATATCGCCACTAACTTGAGCGTCCCCCTTTGACAAGACAAAATTATCCAAAGTCGGTTGATAATCGACCCTTACTGACATTAGCGTGCTGGCGGGTCCGCCTTTGATCGATGCAGTGTATTTTACATCTGCCGCAGTGATCTGAACAGGACTTTTTGCTTCTACGAGTGCCTTGTTAGTTGCCTGAATTAATTCTGCCATGACAGCATCTTTTGAAGTTCCGTTGACAGAAAATTCTATTCTGTCACTCTTGCCATCCAGCTGCTGTGCAAGTGAGCTTCCTTCCGGATATCGGATAGTGACATTCTTTACGCCCGTAAATGTGGGCGTTGCCTTGCCCTTTTCTGGAATCAGAGTGGCCGTAAGATCCGCTGCATGTGCTTGAGCAACAAAACTTGAGATCAAAAGTGATGCAATTATTCCAGAAAAGATCGTGGCGTAATACTTCACGAGAGAACTTCACTCTACCTTGTTTATAATCCTTATCTTCTCGGCAGATATAATAAAACGTAATATCTATCTACTTTATTATTTGATAGCAGTTCTTGCTGGCGGAACCGGTTCTGTCAAACTAGTCAGGGGTCTCGGCAAGCTGTCGGCGGACATGACAGTAATTTCAAACGTTGGTGATAACATTTGGCTTTACGGCTTGTACGTTTGTCCTGACATTGATACTATAATCTACGGCCTAGCCGGCGTTCTTGATGAGCGCCGCGGCTGGGGCATCAAAGGTGATTCGTTTCAATGTCTGACTCAGCTGAAGAAACTTGGAGCACCGACATGGTTCAGTCTTGGCGACAGAGACATTGCAACCCATCTTCAGAGGACAAGATTGATCAAGAGCGGTAAGACTCTGTTAGAGATCACCAGCTGGATGAGGGAACGCTATTCAGTTGCAGCTAAAGTCATACCGGCTACAGACAGCGCAGTGACAACGAGGATCATGACCGGCAAAGGTGAAATGCACTTGCAAGAATTTTGGGTAAAGTATAGAGGCATTCCAAAAGTGATAGGCGTGAGGTATGATGGTGCCGAAAAGGCGCGGGCAAACCAGGATGTCATTGTTGCAATAAGGCAATCAGATGCAATAATTGTCGCACCGGCGAACCCTGTGTCGAGCATAGGCCCGATCATTGCTCTTGCGAATCTGCGAAAAGAGCTCGAGAAGAACAGGGAAAAGGTCATAGCAATTTCGCCTCTGATTGGCGAGAAGGCTGTTAGCGGGCCTGCAGTAAAGTACATGAAGGCACTTGGCCTGGAGACATCGCCTGTTGGAGTAGCACAATATTATCGCGAGTTTGTTGGTACCTTTGTGATCTCTAAAGGAGACCATCGCTTATCGTCCAGCATAGAGGCTCTTAACATGCGGGTTTACGAAACAAACATAACGATGAAAAGCAGACTGGACGAAGTCAAACTCGCGAGGCACATCTTGAGCATGATAAAGAAATGATGAAGACATTCGCCATAGTTCCCGTAAAAAAGTTTGAAAACGCCAAGACGCGGTTGTCTCCGATTCTGAGCGCTGACGATCGCATACAGCTTTCATCGTTGATGCTCGAAGACACGTTGTCTGTCCTGGGAGCCGTGCAGTCCCTAAAGGAGATAATAGTAGTTTCAGGAGACAAGCGCGCTGGAGAAATAGCGGCAAGGTTTGGTGCAAAGTTCCTGCACGAGCAAAAGGAAACTGGTGTCAACGCGGCAGTAAAGCTGGCTGACATCTACTCCTCAAAGAAGAGAGCGGACGCGACGGTCGTAATTCCGCAAGACCTACCCCTTCTTGATACCATTGATGTCACAATGGCCTGTGATCTGGCTGAAAAAGAAGCCAAGTGCATTGTTATCTGTCCGTCACTTCGATACGATGGGACCAACTTATTGCTTAGGAAGCCTGCATCTGTGACAGAGACCTACTATGACAACGACAGCTATGAGACTCACATCAAGTCTGCCAAAGAACGTGGCATAGCGGTAAAACTTTTTCTTTCAAAAAGACTAATGACCGACCTCGACACCCCCGAAGATGTGAAGCAGCTCGCAAAAGAATCCGGCTCAGGTAAGACTCTGGAGTTTATCAAGTCCAGACTCGACAAATTCTAGAGCGGGTTGAGCGATCTAGTCTGATGACTTTTGCGACGCTGATCGATAGCTATTTGCTGAACTTAAATATCTGCAGATCATAGACGCAACATGCATCCCGATCTTCTTGTCAAGGCGCTTGGAGCAATAGAACCAAAAACCACACTTGAAAAATTCTGCGCCGCGTCAGGAATTGCAAGCGGATCTGTCGCAAAAAAAATCCTGAGTTTTCTCACTTCCAATAATGTCGGCAAGATCACTGGGAATATGATAGAATTTTCGGGTTCTGATAGGCTCTACGCAGCGATGCTCGCCCTGCAAAACGGATGCGATATAGAGCAAGTGGCACGGCGTCTTTCATGGAAGGACTTCGAGAAACTTGCCTCTGAGATACTTATGTCATTCGGGTATAGGACTCGAACCAATGTGCAGCTGACGAAGCCGCGCATGGAAATTGATGTAGTCGGGGTAAGCTCAAGGTTTGCTATAGCTGTCGATTGCAAACATTGGAAGCGGAGCAGCCTGTCCTCGATGTCAGGCTTTTCAAGAAAACAAGCCGAAAGGGCTGAGCGACTGCTCAAAGGTAATGGGAAGATATCTCTGGCAGTACCGGTGATAATGACGCTACATGCAGAATCTGTGAAATTCTTTGCAGGAGTTCCTGTGGTACCTGTGCACAAATTCAAATCGTTTGTAATGGAAGTAAAAGGCTTTTTGCCTGAAATTTACGTGGCGGGCTAGGAAAGGAAAAGCATCGCGATATAAGTCGCAACAGTTATCGCGACAAAGATTTTCGTTACGCTCATGGACCTGTCAAGCGCACTGGAATAGTCCTCGAACTGTTTTTTACCCATCACCTTGATGGTCGATTGGGAGGCGGCTAGCTCAAATGTCGAGCTGGCGGCGCGCTCAGCAGCCTTGGCGCAGAGTTCGCTATAGGCCTCTGCGATTTTGTCTGCGCTGCTGTTGGTCCCGAGGGGGAAATATCCTTCGCGGGTCCTCTTGCCAGAAGTGGAATGGGTGTCAGAAGAGCAAAGCTCTACCAGCGTGAAGTTTCCATTTGTTTTTGATACAACATGGTTGCGTAGCCTGTTCTCCATGTTGTTCGAGTCAGCCCATCCAATGGCATAGTTCTTCCCGTCTACGCTTATGACCAGCACGGCAAGACCAGCTTGACCCAATTCGTCTTCCAGATCGGGCATATGAGAAACATCATCTTGGCCGGCAAATCCGATGCTGAAATTGTGTTGCGGCTGCTTTTTTAGCTGCTCAAGACACTGCTTTGCAGAAGAGACAAGGTCCTCCCTGTCAGAGTCGTCCAGATGCTTACCCATGGCGTTGTGGCAGTCGACGACAAGCACGTCTGAAAACCCGAGGCCGATTCCAAATGACTCCAGTTCAGTGCGCACACTCTGCGGAAGATCCTCCATGCCTTTTGGAGATAATGACAGCATTACAACGGCAGCGTTGCCAAATGCGATCCCGGTTGAGGTTGAATTGTTAATGGTGATCTGGGCAGGGATACTGCAAGTATCACCTTTTTCCACGATTGTCCGCTCCGCGAGTTCGTTTACGTACCTGTCGACCTCCTTCTTTGATGGTATGTTGAGCGAATGGTCCGAAACGCTATGCATGACAATGGCCCTTCTGTTGAACTTTTCATGGAGTACATAGGGCAAGTTGCTCCCGCCCACCGTGCTGAAAGGTCCGGGGTGGACGTCTGGCAGAACAATGGCCGCCAGGCTACCAAAGCGGATGATCTTTGTTGAAACAATGTCATCGTGTGCTTTTGCTTCAGTAAACTCTTCTATCTTGTCGACTCTATTTTCAGTCCAAGCAGCAATGAATGCCTGCAGGACTCCGAAGGTGCTCTTTATTCCCGGCCTTCCAGCCCTGTCAGCAAGGATGGTCCAAACAATTCCAAGAGCCACAAAGGCGGTTCCAAACGCAACGCCGGTCGAGCTAAAGGCAACAAGCGAGGGGTACGACGGAAAAGCAAACGCAAAGAGAAAGATCAGTGGCTGGATGAAAGATACCGCTATAGCTCTGCCGGTACCTGCCCCAAAGACTGAAGTGAATATACCTATCCTGAGGCCGACTGCAAGCAGCATCCCCGCAACGATGTAGTCCACTCCAGGCTGCTTACCAAGAACTAAATCCGCGGATACTCCAAGAAGCACTGTCAACGCCCATAGTCCATTGGCAAAAGCAGAGACATGCGCTACTTTAGAAAGTTTGTTTACAGGCGTCCCGTGGAGTGCCAGATAGTCAAGAAAGTGCGAACCAACAAGCGCAGCAATGCCAAGCGGAAGGTAAATTGCAATACCTTCCAAACCAGCCTGAAGATGATACAAGTGAGAAACAACAATGACGACCGCCGCGCATCCAATCCAGATGGCGTAGGATACCTTGGAAGATGATGGTCCAAAGGTAGTAAAAGACCAGCGTCTATGAATGTTCGATACATCATCTTGGCCGGTTGCAAACATCGGCGGTCAACCGACAGGGAATAAGATCCTTATCAGAATAGATGCCCCGATCACTGCGCCGGTTATGCTCAGTACGATCTCGGGCTTGATCTTTACGCCCCTTGTCTCGTCCTCAAAGAACCTCAATAGACCGGCGCTTGAAGCCGGCAGCGGAGCATTCTTTTTCTTGCTGCTCATCGAGTGCAGATTGTTTTCAAGCGCTTAAATACATTCCGCTAGTTAACCGAGTAAGCTTTTTGTCTTTTCTAAAATCCGGAGATAGCTCTCCAGAAGATCAGCCTTTTGCTTCTGCGCCGAAATGTCGGTTTCAGACCTTATCTCTGCCGCGAGCAACCCGATCTTTTCCTCTATAAGTAAAGCGGCAGATGCAAGTCCTACAGAACTTTCCGCCGGCACGGCTTTTTGAGACTCGGTCTTTTGTGTGGCACCCACCTTTGTCTCATTGCCGCAGTTGATGCAGCTGGTCTTATCTGCAAAGCGTACCTGGACTCCTCCACATTTGGGGCATGGTTCGCTTGTCAGGGTGCCTCCCTTTAGAAGCAGCGAAGCCGCCGACTTGATCCTGCCAGAGTTTTCTTCTGAAGACATATCAGGTTATTGAAGGTCGACAAATTTCTTCTTTGTGCTTGAAGCATGAGACAATAAGGCTTAATAATAAGAGTTGGGAAAATGTGTTACTCGATGGCGGTTATTTGCAAAAAGTGCGGTCTCCCGGACGACCTATGTGCCTGCGGGGAACTAGATAAAGAAGACGCGCGAATTGTTGTCCGCCTTGAAACAAGAAGATTTTCCAAAAAAACAACTCTTATTGAAGGCATAAATCCAAAGCAGAGCGATATGCACAAGATTGTCAAGGAGCTGAAAAGTACTTTTGCGTGTGGTGGGACTGCGAAGGATACTTTTATCATGCTTCAGGGGGACCATCGCGATGACGTAAAAGGTTACCTTGTCAAGATGGGCTTTAACGAAGAAGCAATCGAAGTCCAGTAACCGTTCTGTAGAACTAGCATTAATATTTTCATACGAAGGCATTTAAACCGGCCGGTTCAGAGTTTGGTTGGTGCACAAGAATTTTCGCCGACAGCGAAGACTGGAGAGCCACCTTGACGAAACAGTAAGAATCGCATCCATAGTGCAGAAAGGAATGGCTAGAGGAAGGTCCAGCTACGTCGAAATGCGCGCTCTTGATAGGCTCACCAAACATAACATCAAGACCAGAGTAACCGCGCTCAAAAAGTCACTAAAAGTAAACGCGGAGCTCGACGATCTGTTGACTAAAATCCCGCAGGCAGTTTCTGACGGCTACACTAAAGTTTTGACTCCAAATGGCATCGTCAGGGAGAGCGAGCTTGATCTCCTGCTTTCAATTGACGCGGACATTGTTATGTGCCTCGGAATGCTAGAGTCAGAAAAATTACAGAAATTACGGGAAGTTGTTGAAACGCTAAAACAAGTTGTGGAAGAAAGAAAGAAGTTAGTAGACTCCCTCAAAGTCTGAGGTGGGTCTTGAGTCCCTTGTAGCGGTTTCTGATCGTTACTTCCGTAACGCCTGCCGCTTCTGCCACGTCTTTCTGAGTCTTGTTCTCACCATTCATAACGCAGGCAACATAGAGTGCTGCTGCCGCCAGACCCATTGGATCCTTGCCGGCCGATATCTTGCCCTCTTCCGCCTTTTTGAGAATTTCAAGCGCCTTGCGCTTTGTCTTCTCTGACAGGCCCGCCTTGCTTGCGATCCTAGCGACACATTTCACAGGGTCAACAACCGGCATCTTGAGATCCAATTCTCTAATTAGCAGTCGATAGCATCTTGCTACATCTTTTTTCTTGATGTTGCTTGCATTCGCGATATCCTTGAGTGTTCTCGGTGTTTCAGTGTCACGGCATGCAGCATACAGGGCCGCTGCTACGAGTGCAGAAATAGAACGTCCGCGCACAAGTCCCTTCTCAAGCGCTTTTCTGTAGACATATGCTGCCTTTTCAATTACAGCATCGCCCACTGCCAGCTTGTCCTTGAGCCTGTCGAGCTCGGAAAACGCTTGGCGGAAGTTGCGGTCTACCGGCTCGTGTACCTGGCTCCTACTGTCCCAAGTCCTGAGCCTTTCGATTGTGCTCTTCATTGAAGCCGAGAGCGGCTTACCTGAAGCATCCTTATCTACGGGCCCGATAATGGTTGCAAGTCCCATGTCATGCATTGCAAGTGAGGTCGGAATCCCTGCCCTGCTCCTATCTTCATGTTCTTCCTTTGAGAAGGCGCGCCATTCAGGTCCAAGTTCTTCAATCCTCTCGTTAACGACAAAGCCACAGTTGCCGCAAAACATTTCTCCGCTAGAGTTATCTGTTACCATAGATCCCTTGCCGCAACGCGGGCATCGATCACCGAACATAGAGATATCTTTGACCAAATTTTTTCACCAAAACTTTTTTCGCTGCGTTAGCAGTCTTATATTTATGTTTTATTCTAATATATAAAGTTTATTCTGTGTGGTGCTGTATCATTCGTGGCTCATGTTGAGAGCTGTAACAGTTCGGCTCATGGTAGCTTCAGGAATTTTCGGTCGTGTCGGGCGATGACTGCTGCTGCATTCTCTTAGATTCCTTCTTATGATTCATCACGAATGCATAAACCGTGGCAGCCAACAATCCTAACCCTCCAGCAAGAACGGCAAATGACCAGTTGCTACAAGCGATCTGGGGTAAGTCACAGGAATGTGGTGTCAAAACATGATTGACACCAACAATACCACTAGATGTAAAGAAATACCCGCCTAGCCAAAGTGGCAATGTTATTAGCGCAAGTATTCGGTTTTGCGTAACTACAATATCCATAATGCTCTATTTTAAGACACTAGTGTGGTCTTGACATTCTGAATGACCGTTAGGGCGGCTGATGGGTAGCTTCTTGGGAGGTGTAACAGCGCGGGGATGCTTCACTGGAAAGGAGCACGATTGCTTTGGATATCGTGAGGAATGGTTGGTGGCTTACCTTGCCTATCCCACAAGGTACAGAATGCTCCAACGACTGCCAATGAGAATCCGATGCCGATTTTCCAATATGCAGACCTATCAAAATATGGCTCACAGATTCCAAAGTCTCTTGCCATAATGCCACCCCCGCATCCAATGTGCGCTTGCGGAATACCCTCTGACAATTTCTGTACGAACCGGTCATGGGCGAGTTGGTACTGGGCGAAATAAGTTAAACCTGAAACTAATAACACGACTCCGATACTAACAAGTGAAAGTCCGAGAATGGTGAATTTCGTGTCATCTTATTATGCAAGTGTCTGATATTTCAATTCACCGACCGTTTTGCGGCGTTTTCTATTATCGTCATCCACTTGTTGGTTCCTTCGCTGCCGACATTGGCTGCTCGTGTGAACTATATTTTAAAAGCGTCCCATACCGCTCTGGCTATCTTGCGTATTTCCTCATCAGTAAAACCTTCTTTATGTAAATTC
>DASYSB010000044.1:0-9484 GCA_036003785.1 Nitrososphaera sp. | reverse complement strand
CGCCAAGTAACTTGGCTATTTCATCCCTTGTATAGGATCTGTCCTCTACGGCGATGTCGGCTTCAGGCAGGTACTGTCCTATCTTTTTCCAGCGCAATTCTAGGTCGTTACAGGAATAGAATTTTTTCAAAGCGTTGCGTGCGTTCCAGATGGTGTTGAATGCCCGCCCTTGATTTTTGAGCTCGGTCAACCATTGTATTATCCAGCGTTCTACTTCTTTCGTCTCTACCAGCAAGTCATCAGCCGTCTCGATCCGTCGAAACTGTTGGCAATACCTACCAAAAAGACCCACTTTTGAACCGTATGTCTCTCTGCTCTCGGGGCTCCTGATGGCACCGATGAAATTGGTCCAAGCTGAACCTTCTAGCTTCACCTGAGCAGGAGTCGTCGTTATGGGTGAGAGGTCCATTACCAATGGTAATATTACCGCTGGTAATTAACCCTAAATGATCAAAACTAACCTTTAAATCCGCTCTAAAAAGTACGCTTGTTATTGCAAAAACTTGCCCTGATTAAGCTGGGCGGCTCAGTAGTCACATTCAAAGACAAGCCACTTACAGCCAACGCCGGCGCGATAGACGGCATTTCGCGCGTTTTGGCACAACTGAATTTGCCAGCCATAATTGTGCATGGCGGCGGCTCGTTTGGCCACTACTGGTCAACGAAATATGACATGCATACCAAGCCAGCCAGATACGACACGCATGGAGTTTCTGTAGTGCACGAGTCAATGATCGCGCTCAATCAGAAAGTTGTCAATTCAATGATAATGGCGGGGCTCAACCCGTACGGCATACCACCGTCAGTATTTGCGACAGGCCACAAGCCAATCGCTGCAAAAATAAGACAAGTCTACACTATGTCAACGTCAAAAGTCATGCCTGTAACTTTCGGGGACGTCGTACACGTGGAAAGCACAAAGTATTCCATATTGTCAGGCGACGCGCTAATGACTATGTTGGCAAAGGTTCTGCAGCCGTCAAGGGTGGTGTTTGCGACCAACGTCGATGGGATCTATAAAGACATGACAAGCAGAGAGGTCATAGGCGAGATACGTTTGAAAAGCAGGAAATCGATCAAGTTCTCTAAGACGTTGGGCGTTGACGCGACAGGCGGAATGCAGAGAAAGGTCACAGAAGCATTTAAGATTGCATCCAACGGAATGGACGTATTGATTGTAAACGGACTCGTACCAGAGCGCATTGCGGAGGCCATAGAAGGTAAATTGCAAGTAGGCACGGTAGTGACGGGAGGCAGAGAATAGTTGCCAGACACCTCTGAAGTCTCCTCAGACATCGAGATTATCAAGCAGCGGAAAAAGGACGGCATTGACATACCCCTCCAAAAAGATGTGCAGGCAAAGACCACTTCGACGTACTTGCAATACGTCAAGCTAGTGCACAACGCTCTGCCAGAGCTCGATTACGACGACATCGACATCTCGACAAAATTCCTTGACAAAAAGTTCGCGGCGCCGATAATAATCGATTCTATGACAGGTGGGACTGACGAAGCCACCGTCATTAACGGCAGACTGGGCGAGCTTGCAGAAAAGTACGGTTTTGGGATGGGTCTTGGGAGCCAGAGGGCCGGCTTGAAGAGTGAAGAGCTTGCAGCCACTTATTCGATTGCAAGGAAGAATGCGCCAAACGCCTTCTTGATAGCAAACATTGGCGGGGCGCAGCTCGCAAAGGGACTCACGATAGACGAAGCAAGGAAGATCGTGAAAATGATAAAGGCAAACGCACTAGTGGTTCACCTGAACCCTCTTCAGGAGCTAGTGCAGCCTGAAGGCGAGCCGCGCTACAGGGGCGTCCTTAGCAAGATTTCAGACCTTGCAAAGACCATAGATGTGCCAGTGATTGTTAAGGAAGTTGGCGCCGGCATTTCAAAAGAAGTTGCGATAAAATTAGAGATGGCTGGCGTTGCCGCAATCAACGTAGCTGGCGCCGGGGGCACGAGCTGGGCCGGCGTTGAAAAGTTGCGGGCAGAAGCCATAAAGGACAACCTCAAGCGTCACCTCGGTGAAATGTTCTGGGATTGGGGCATCCCAACCGCAGCCAGCCTGATAGAGGCACACAAAGTGGTTAGGTTGCCGCTCATCGCGTCAGGAGGCATAAGAAACGGCCTTGAGGTTGCAAAATGCATAGCGCTTGGTGCTAGTATGGCAGCGATGGCGTTCCCTTTCCTCCGCGCGGCATCGCAGTCGCGTGAAAACCTGTTTACATTTGCTGACACACTGCTGGCTGAGCTCAGGAGCGCGATGTTCCTTGTGGGTGCCAGGAACATCAGCGCTCTTGCCAGCTCAAGATATATATTGACAGGAGCGCTAGCACAGGAGGTTAGCAGCCGTACATGAAAGCAAGCAACATAAAAAGCGAGCTGGAATCCTATGCTTCTACTGTAAACGAATTCATCCTCCGTTCTCTTGAAGGCAAGCCAAAGGAGCTCTACCAAGCATCATCACACCTGATACGAACCGGGGGAAAGCGCTTGCGACCCTTCATGGTAATTAAGAGCTGCGAAATGCTTGGTGGCACTGTCAAGAGGGCGCTGCCTGCAGCGGCTGCAGTCGAGCTTGTGCATAATTTCACCCTGGTGCATGACGATATCATGGACAACGATGAAATGCGACACGGCACTTTCACCGTGCATCGCTATTATGGTATGCCTCTTGCCATACTTGCCGGCGATATCCTGTTTTCAAAATCATTTCAGCTTCTCACGTTTAACGGCAGGAAGGTTGGAATCCCTGAGAGTGACATCACTAGCATGGTGGCGCAACTTTCGCGGGCTTGCACAGAGATCTGCGAAGGCCAGGCTACAGACATTGGATATGCGTCGAGCAGCAAGTTTCCAACTGTGCAGCAGTACATCGACATGATTGGGAAAAAGACGGCAGCGCTTTTTGAAGTCTCCTGCGCGCTGGGCGCGCTCTCCGCACAGAACCACACAGCGCGTGATACCCAAAACCTGTCCTCATTTGGCCGCAACATCGGAATTTCCTTCCAGCTGGTGGATGACCTGATAGGCGTGACAGGTGATCCTAAACTGACAGGCAAGGCCGCCGGCAACGACATCAGAGAAGGAAAAAAGACATACCCCATTCTGCTTGCACTGAGCAGTACCAAAGGGGAAAAGCGCGATAAGGTCATGAAAATTTTTGGAGCAAGAGATAGAGCTTCAAGTTCTGACATCAAGGAGGCAGTGAGGGTCATCTCAGACATCGGGATAGATCGAGACGTAAGAAATGAGGCAAGAAAGTACATGAATGACGCGCTGAAAGCATTGGAAGGCTATGGCGACTCTGACGCCAGGAGGTCGCTCCAGTTTTCGGCAGATTTTGTAGTCGGCAGGAGTTTGTAGTACCCGTGCCGATTGACGCGGACATTGAGAAGTTCATCAAAGTCATCGCGTTAAAGAATTCAGTAGAGCATGAAGGCAAGGCGCAGGTTGACGTTGTAATTGCCAAGTTCGTTGGCTCAAAGCTCGAACTCCGCAGCCAGATAAAGGCACTGATCCCGGAGATCAAGGAGACGGTAAATGAAATAAATGCATTGTCTCTGGCAGATCAAAGGTTGCTCCTGGAAGAGCTTGCACCGGGGGAGACGACAGCCAAAAAAAGGACAGGAGAACGACAATTACAGTTACCACAGCTTGAAGGGGCTGTGCATAGCAAGGTAGTCACACGGTTTCCCCCTGAGCCAAACGGCTATCCACACATCGGGCACGCAAAAGCGGCAATAATTGACGAAGAGTACGCGCACATGTACGATGGCAGGTTGATTTTGCGCTTTGACGACACAAACCCGCTCAAGGAAAAGCTGGAATATTATGATGCCATTGCCGAAGGGTTGGAGTGGCTCGGGGTCAAGCCGGACATCGTCAAGAATACTTCAGACGACATCGACCTTTTGCACAGCTACGGCAGGAAATTGATCGAGGTGGACGGCGCATATGTTTGCACTTGCAGCCAAGACACTATACATCACCTGCGTGGAAAGGGGCTTCCGTGCGAATGCAGGCAAGACCCGGCAATGGCGCTTGAGAGAATGGAGAAAATGTTTGGCGGCTCGTACGGCCAAAATGAAGCCATCGTGCGCTTCAAGGGCGACATGGCCGACCAGAACACTGCAATGCGCGACCCCGCGCTGTTCAGGATAATAGAAGGCGACCATCCCAAGCTTGGAAATAAAGTGCGAATCTGGCCCACATACGACTTTGCGGCGCCTATAGAGGACAGCATCGACGGCGTAACACACGCCATGAGGACAAAAGAGTACGAACTTCGCAATGCGCTATACTTTGCAATACTTGAAAGATTGAAACTAAGGAAGCCGCACCTAATCGAGTTTTCTAGGCTTGAATTCGAAGGGGTTCCGGTTTCAAAGCGAAAGATAAGACCGCTGATAGATAACGGGACAATACCGAGCTGGGACGACCCACGGCTCCCAACGCTTGCCGCTTTTAGAAAAAGAGGCTTTGTGCCGGCGGCGATACGCAAATTCGTGCTGTCGCTTGGTTTCACGCTTGCAGAAACCAAGCCGCCGTTTGAGGCGCTCGAAGCGTTCAACAGGAAAATAATCGATCCCATATCGCCTAGACTTTTTTTCGTGAAAAACCCGGTGGAAGTGCGAGTGAAGGGTGCCCGGGAAACGGAGATCACGCTCAAGAATCACCCGACAGACGCCAGCCTTGGGACAAGGAAGGTAAAGGCTGGCGATTTGCTCTATATCTCCGGTGACGATGCCGCTAACCTTAAGGTGGGCACCGAGATCAGGCTCATCGAGCTGTGCAACATCAAGATAACAAGCGTTGACCTAAGAAATGGCGCTTTATCAATAGCCGCCGAAGTTGGAGGCGATGAGATCCGGCAGTCCACGCCCAAGGTACAGTGGATTGCAAAGAATGATATAGTTGAGTACAAGGTATTGATTCCCAAGGAACTGTACATAGGTGAAGAGTACAACACGAACAGCCTCGAAATTGCGCGGGGGTTTGCAGAATCTTTCGTGTCCCGCCTGAAGCCAGACGCGCGGGTCCAGTTCGTAAGATTTGGGTTCTGCAGGATCGATGACAGTCAAACCGCAATAATGACGCACAGGTAAATGACAATGAAGGTAGCAAGAATAAGGGACAGCAAGGTAAAGGAGACGTATGGCATTATTTCCGACGATGGCAAGTTCATCGTCACAAAGGCGGAAATACAAAGGCAGACAAGCATACCTGCTCCCCCAAACATCAAGGAATTTATGTTTAGGGGCTGGCTTGACGAAGTCAGGCAGCACAAGAGCAAGCTAAAGTATGATCAGAAGGTGACCGATATCGAGCTATTAGTGCCGATACCAAATCCGCCGAAAATAATCTGCCTTGCTTTCAACTACTATGATCACGCCCGCGACGCAGGGCTTACTCCTTCGGACGAACCGGTGATATTCATGAAGCCCCGAACAGCACTCAACGAACCTTACAAAGATATCATCTGCCCATCGTTTGTAACTCGCCTTGACTACGAAGCGGAACTTGCAGTGGTCATAGGAAAGGAAACAAAAAAAGTTACGGAGGAAAAAGCGCTTGATTCAGTCTTTGGCTACATGATCCTACATGATGTTTCTGCCCGCGACATACAGTTCAAGGACAAACAGTTCACGCGCAGTAAAGGAATTGATACTTTTGCGCCCTGCGGTCCATGGATAACGACCAAGGATGAAGTCACAGATCCTCAGAACCTCAAGATAGTGACCAAGGTAAACGGCGAGGTGCGGCAGAATTCATCGAGCTCTAACATGGTCATCCCCATCATAAGGATAATATCCATGCTGAGCAGAACCATGACGCTCGAACCTGGCGACATCATTTCAACAGGCACACCTGCAGGTGTCGCGATGTCGATGAAAGAGCCGAAATATCTCAAACACGGCGACATCGTCGAAATTACCATAGAAAAACTTGGCAGCATCAGGAACCGTATTGTGTTCCAGTAACTTTAAAGTAAGTTGGGTTGCAGCCAAGAATGACTTGACGCGGATGGTTACAGCAAGGACATTCTTTACCCGCATGAACGAGGGCCGGAGTGGCTGGATGACAGAAGCGCAGCTGATAAAGGGCTGCAAGGATTTCTTTACGTCAAACGGCTACGGTCAGCTTGAAGAAAACAAGGTCTTCGATCAGGGCGAACGGATCTTTAACTCGCTTCTAGTGAGCTCCAAGACCGGCGATAAGCAAGAAACCATCGCAACATATTTCCGGCCAAAAATTGACCGCCATGATACTGGCCTGTTTGGCCTGCTTGAATCATTGCTGTACGACCTTCTAGACAATTATGAAAACACAGACATGATGCTCGTCACAGATTCGCTGTCGTACATGCCAATTGTAAAGATGGAGGAACTGAGCGTGGCTCTTGAGAACCTGATGGACGAAGGAATGTTCCTGCTTTTTCTGAACGAAAGATCAGGTTATGCACTTTTTGAGGAATTCCAAAAGCTGACGATGCCGATCCCGGTACCGGACTAGGGCTTTTTGGTTAATCTTGTTATTTCGCGCTCGAGCATCCTTGCATAGTACTCGTACGACTCGGCCAGCTTTCCCCTGACGTTTGCGAGCTGCATTGACAGGTTCAGGGCATCAAGGCAGGTTTCAAGCGATCGCTCAGCTGCAAAGTTATTCATCGCCTTGTTAAACTGGGACATGATATTTCTCTGTTCGTCGCTGTGCTCGTTTATGGTCTTTGTGAGCTGATCTATTTCATCATCAGAGCGTCCAAAACCCTTGTTTTTGAACCAGTCCGCCATGTGCAGGATTGCAGTGTGAATCCCATTAAAACGTGCCTATTTCTGTTAATCTCTCAAGAGGCCATGGAGGAGTTATTATTGAGAGCCGCGTTTCCTCTTACCCCTGAAGAACGAGAGCCATACAAAGAAAGCCGCAACTCCGCCGGCTCCTGCAGCTACATATGCGAGGTAGGCACGTAGCTTTGACATCGGATTCTGGGTCATGCCAAATAAGGTACAACATCGGATTTAATGAGAAGCCCGGCCACCATAGAAGCAAGAGAGCAGCCGGGCAACATCAGCGCGTAGCATGTTTCGAGGTCTTGGCTTATCTTCAAACGTCAAGGCAATGCGTGTATAATACCTCTTTTGGTGGGTTTGTAGCGAACAATTCTATAGAAAAGACAAAGTCCGGCCACTGTGTGAAGAAGCAGGTTATTGTCAGCAGCCGGGCACCAAAAGACTTTGGTGAAATTGGTAACCATAGCTCTGGGCAGAGCTATTTTAGGTCATATGGTAAATCGAACTTGAATAATAAAGTAGATTCTGCAGTAACTAGTGTTACTGAAAAGCCCTGCTCCCTCATGCTATTCAAAGAAGCAACCGGGCCACGCAGTCGGCAGTCAGAGAGAAGCGCAGTTCATCAGGTGAATGTTCGGATTAATAGGCACAATGAAATCATGCTAGATGACAGTGTTATAGGAACCTTCAGACGCCTGCCAAATAGTTGCATAGAAGAGCGGGATGGGCCAGAGGCAAGTTCCGCGTGGGTGAAGACAGCCTGATGAGATCTAGACTATCCCAGCCTACCCCGTGAATTCGATCAAGCCAGAGCTAAATCTGCATTCGGATTTTAGAAACTGTAAGCGGCTTGCATCCTGGGAATCAAACAAGCCCGACCACCTGGAGATAGGCTTCCGTACGTTGGCAGCCGGGCAGTTTCGGTCCGAGTCCCGGAATTTACTCACTTTGGACTCTGTTAGCATAGGGCGATTCATGCCATATAGGAAGTCTGGAAGCAGTTTCCCTACTATTTGTCTGGGGTCGGCGGCGTGAGCTATTTCAAGAATTTAGAAAGCTCAGAAAGAAGGAAGGCTGAAGAGACTAGGATGCCCTCAGCCCTAATGAATAAGTCTAGGGAGAACGTATGCGATGGTCCCACCCATTAGTATGGCCACCAGAACGATGCCCATGATGACCTTCAGGAGCCTGCTTGATTTCCTTTTCTTCACAGCTCGCTCTATCTACTCTATCTACTCAATGGCTTCATGATAATATAGACCTTAGTCAGTCAGTGCCGCTTTATGACAGGCACAAATCTAAAACAAGCCTGGTGTATAGCAAGCGGCCTAGCTCTGTGGGAGTTGATCGTAATACGGTAAGCGACGGGCACCAAGCCGATGTCGATAGAATAGTCCTTCCTCAGATGGTGGCCACAGCGTAGCTTAGGCTGGCTAATTACTATCATTGTTTTTGTATTGATTCTCTTCTCGACGCGGTCACGAACCTGAGCCCTAATACGAAAATGACGCCGCCAGTTCCGAGACCTATTGACAATGTTATGTAAGGGTTGTTAGCGTAAACACAAGGTTCCAATGAGGTGCATAACGCATTAAGACAGCGCGTTGATGTCAGACTGTAATAATAATAGCTGGCTAGAAATAAGATCCCTGCGGCTATTATAAAAAGGATCCCAGTAAGTTTCCTCTCACTCATGTTCTAACTTCATACATCGAATAATTAAATTCAGTTCATGCTAAATTAACATGGTTAAGCCAGCCTTAAAACCGGAGGGCGGATTTTCAATCACATACATAGCACCCTGGCTACTGCCCGTCAGCTTTTCTTCTCCATAGCCAATACCGTGTTGGCGGGCAGGGCTATCCTAATGACGTAGAATAAACAAAAAAGAAACACAATTGGTCTTTGTCGCTGTCAATGACTGATTTTAACTCAGCTTTGACTTCCTTGGCAACTTGCTCTAGTGGAGAAATGTCAATTGCGCTCACGTTTCGGGTACTGACAAAGACAAAGCAAGTGTTAACATCTTCGGCAAATTCAATTCTTGTGTATGTTATGTTATGGGATAGTAAGGAAGCTCCGATAATACTAGCTATCCCACTTGAATCCTTCTTACTGCCCGTAGGATTAGACATTGTTTCTCAAACCGCGACGGAACCCCGATTCTACTTCTTTAGATAACTCTAAAGGCATTTTGAAGGGTGTCTCTAGAGACAGATAGCATGAGTATCAGCCCCAACTCTTGCAATAGTCGAAGAACAACGCTCCATAACACTTTAAAGCTATAATTTGAAAGCGTTTTGGAATGCTCGATCTATGCGACAAATGTGAAATCAAACAAGCGGAAATCTTTCAAGATGATGGAAGTTACTGTCTAGGCTGCTGGCAGGAAAAGACGCTCCCGAAAGTCTAGCTATCTTCACAGCTCTCGCAATTTATCTAGGACTATGCCATTGATGTCAAAAAAAAGCTTAGCCGCGACTATGCCGAATACTTGGCAAGGAAATGCCACAGCAAGAACGTCGTTCCAGAGAAGAAATAGCATTTTCTTTCTAGATATTTCCCAGGGCCTTAGTGTGTTCAAACAGTTCAAGATATTCGATGCCCTTTTGAGTCAGCAAATATCGCCCCTTTGATTTGTCATGTTCGAGAAGCTGGCGATCCAAGAGTAGATGCATGTATTCTTTCGA
>DASYSB010000043.1:0-31580 GCA_036003785.1 Nitrososphaera sp. | reverse complement strand
AGATGGACCATCGAATATCACCAATTTCCGAAAGTGCTTCTTGTTTTCATTTTAGGATGGTACCTCATTGGTCTTAAATGCCTGAGGTCCATAACAATTACAAGTCAAGGGACTAAAGGGAATTCCAAGAGACTGCAGCATTCCGGTGGTTTCCTTGCAGATTGTCACGTTGGATCTGCTATATCCAAGGGACTCAAGTTTGTTGACGAAGAAATCATAGATCTCTTGCCTTTGCCTGAATGCGATCTTCTTTCCCCAACTTGTATCTTCAGCAAAGAAATTTGTCCACGACATATCGATTTTTGCATCCCTCGCATACTTGATAGTTTTCCAAAGCCCACGTGGCGTCCCCAAAATGATTCTTTTGGGTTCAAATGCTGATAACAATCCGTATAATAGGTCTTCATATTGTGACTTCCAGTTAGCCACTGGAAATATAGGATCTATTCTAATTCTTGTATCATAACCCATATCGCTCACCAGTTTTGCTGCTCTTATACGTTCATCAGGTTCTGGGGCCGCTTTTTCCCACCTTCTTGCAACTACATCTGAATTGATGCTCCATGCACAAATCGTCTGCCTTCTAAGCCCCTTTAGCAGGAAGTCAATGTTTCTAACGCCCATTTTACTTAGGAGAGCAACCTTATGGATCGCTTGCTCCTCAAATTTGTCAACAATTTTTTCCATTAGAGAGGGATACATAAGTGAATCAGAAAGTTCGCCTGTGTTGAAAATAGACGGTTCTCTAATGTTCTGAAATGCTTCATCTATCGCCCTTAGAACATACTGAGTCTGAATAGGACTAGGTTTCATTCTACCACGCATTGTTCCACGAAGGTAACAATAATTGCAATCAAGGGGACAACCGTAGGCCCATCTTACTTCCCAGAACCGTCCACATGCTATGTCTGCAGGGGTTTTGTGAAATAAGGTGACTATTCCTTTGCCGAATGAGACCTGTTCTATGGTTTCTTTAGTTCTGACCTCTTCTGGATGTACTACCGAAGCCATCTGTGCTGGAGTAGCATATCTGATGATGTCCGGGGTATCTTTAGCTGCATTAACACGCTTGTTGTTGCGTATAGTCCTCCAAGCTTTGTATGCTGATTTTCTTTCTATAGAACCCGGAATCTTGAATCGCTTATCGTATTTACGTAGGTTTAATCTCATTTATGTAAATGTTAGCTGATGAGCTATAAAATATAGCGGTTTCCTCAAGGGGAGGGGGAGTCTGCTGAGAGGGTTATTCCTGCAAGTGGCAATTACATATGAATTTGCGATATCCATACTTCTTGCCAAGCAGTCCCCAAGTTCGTCCAGCTTCTTTGCACAATCCCATTCTTTCAGCATTTAAAGTTGAAAATGCAAGAGAATACATTTCATCCCGTAGTTCTTGTTCCAAATGCCATCTCCGATCCTTTTCGCGAACTTCAAGCATATTTGATAGTTCTTTAGTCATTTTTGGTTTTAATCCAGAAAAAGCACGGAGGGTACCAACGACTACCCCATAGAGTTGAAGCTTGTTTAGCTGGTTAAAGAGACCTTTGTATTGTTGTCTCCAACCCTTTACGGGGATCATCGGGTCGACACGCACCATGACTTTATACCCAGATTTTATGCATTGTTTCGCTGCTCGCAATCTATCATCAGTGCTTGCAGCACCTTTTTCGAAGCGTCTGGCGATAGAGGCTGGATTTATGCTAAAGGCGATTACAGTCCTTCTGTTATGTTTAAGATCCAGTAATTCCTTAATGTTATTGGATTTCGTTAGCAATAACAAGGTATGCTTATCCTGTTGAGCAAATTTTTCAATCAGTTTGGCCATTATCTTTTCGCTGCCCGGGACGGCCAAACTATCTGAAACCTCTCCTGTATGCAAGACCGTTGGCCTTTCTTGCTTCAGAAATTCATCAACTTCACGAAATAGCTCGCCAACATTTGAAAAGATCGTCTGCTCTCTTCCATTCCATTCTTGCCATCTAAAAGTGCCTCTGAGGTAGCAATAACCGCAGTCATACATACAGCCGTTCGACCACTTTGCCTCGTAGAACTGACAGCAGAGCACACCATCTGGCTTTTTCCCTTTCTCCCAAAAAGGGGTGATGAACTTAGATTTTCTGTCTCGTACTAATACACCACTTCTTCTCTTATTGATTTGAATGAGATTATCAATAAGACTATTCTGCATGTCTCAACACTTCAAAATTGGAAATGGCTATCTTGATGTTGCGATATTCCCCGTAGAGCGGCATCTGCTATACTGAAGGTAATAAGTGGTTATTTATGATCTTTTGCCCTTATAATGCACCGACTGACTCAAAGGTTATTTCGTAGTTTTACTCCACTTGATGTAGTGGGAGAAACCCCCTATGACTGGTCAAAGAAACGAATAGAGAATATGTACGGATACGTAAAGGACTGGACTGACGACGGTCCAGGGACACTAAAGCACGATGTATGGTCAATCAAGAAACTGCTTGCACTAGACTACTACATAGGCCCATTTACAAGAATTCTAGCTAACAAAGGTTTCAAAAAATGGACCTATGTTGACCCCTTTTCAGGTTCAGGTCTGATAAAATTATTGGAGAAATATAATTTTCCTGGCTCTCCGCTTATTCCGCTTTTTAGGTCAAAGGAAGCTCCATTTTATGAATACTATCTTACTGACAATAACGACAAGTACGTTAAATTATTGTCTGGAAGGGTAGAAAAAATTCGAGTAGGTCGCGAAATTAACGTTCAGGTCAAGAAGTGCGATTTCTCTGAGACCGTAGAAGAGATTTTTGTTGGCCAGCAGCCAAACCATTGGAAGGATAACGGTTATCTGGTCTTTTTAGATCCTTATGGGCTTCAAGTTGACTGGGAGCATATGGCAAGGATCCTTCGCAGTGGGCCGGTAGATGTCATCTTTACTTTTATGACTTGGGCTATCGTATGGAACAGGAATAACAAGGTTGCAGAGAGCAAATTGACATCATATTTTGGAGACGAGAGATGGAAACAGCTAGAAACACAGGAGCAATTTGTGCAACATTATTGCAAGAAAATCCAAGAATTCGGCTACATGAACAGATATCAAACATTTACACTTGATGTAATACAAAAAGGTGGTAAGAGATATGATCTCATATTGGCTACTCAAAGTAAAGGCGGCGCGAATGTACTTCAGGCTCTACAACAGAGAGTAAAAGCAGTTACGACGGACTTACTACGCAGCGCCTTTTCAGTTGCAGTAGGTAGAGAAGTCGACTTGATGTCATTCTTCGGTCCGTCAAAGAACAGTGAGAACAAATAGGACGGCAGCTCGCTAACTACAACCGTTCACCCCGCAGCAAACATCAGACATTAGCCTAGAAAATTAGTGCAATCACTGAGACGGGCAACAAATACCATCAATTTTCACATAAGTCAAGGACCTCCAGACCAGACTAGGTTGTGACTGCAGTATGGGAAGGCAGTCATCGTACAATAATCTGCCTTAGGCTGTCATCCCTTCATTGTCGTGCTCAACAAAGTAGATGAACGCGTAAGTGAAATGCGGTCACCGGGATTTGAACCCGGGTTACGGGCTGACCCCGCACGTACGTGCATGGAAGGCCAGTGTCCTAGACCAAACTAGACGATGACCGCTTACAGTAGCCGACATTGTCAACGATATTAAAACTTAGTCCGGGAATATCAGATTGAGCAATACGTCGACCGCCTTGTTCTTGGCCCGTTGCTTGTAGTATTCCATGCCCTTTTTGGGGACGTCCAGCGCCTTTTCCCTCTCTACCTCGTCAACCGGCCTGTGATCGAGAGCGCCGTAGAATTGCATCTTATAGCCCTTCATCTTTGACAGTACAGTTGAATTGAAGATGTCGTGCAGCCATACCGAGCCTATGAAATAGATGAATGGCGGATTGGGCTTGTTTTTTATCATGTCCGCTATTCTATCAATGGTCTGGGCCATGTTTTGCAAACCGGTGTTAATTGCTATAATGTCCTGCTTGACTCCCCCTTTCACTAGCGCGTCTTTTACTTTTTCCGCCGGCACCGGCTCGCCCACAATCATGACCATCGTCTTATGCCTATCTGGCCTCGATCTCATGACCATGCCGTATGTTTCAAGCCCTACCTTGACACGCTCTATGATGTAATCTGGAAGTTCACCGTCAGCGGATTTGCCCTTGTGCACCGCGTACAGAACAATAAGGTTGCCGTCAGTAAAGCGGTACTCAGACATCTAGTACCACGTGGTTGCCACTTTTTTTGGAGCCGAGATCTGCCTCTCAAGCTCGTCGAGCCGCTGGAGCGATTCCGGGATCTTTTGCAGCTCGCGGAACTGCTTTTCGTGCCTTATCCTACGGACGACGTTGAGAACCTCGTCCATTGTGACCCCATGCTTGATGTCGTATTCGATTTGCTTGGCGCAGCTCGAAACCGTGCTGTATTTCTTGTAATTTCGTTTTTCAAAAGAAGAAGCGTCAGGAGAGATGCCCTTGACAAAGCGGACAATAACCTTTTCAACATGCTCAAGATGCCAGTCCTTCATAGCAAAATTGTTGGGCTTCATCAGACCCATTGCCTTACGTTTAAAGGCTATTTAATCTCTTGTCCGGTTATCGCTAAAGGTAATTTGCAAGCTTTGTTTTTTCCTCGCCTGGGATTTTGGCGATCTCGAATCTTTCTTTGTCTTTCAGCAGCGACGCGGTCGCGTCGATGCCGACCTTTGTCGTAAGCAGGTTCGTCTGATCGCTAGATGGATCTAGACTTGAGCCCTTTGCGTTTGGCATTATGATAAAGTCCTTGTCGGCCTGACATCTTGTAGCTATCGCGTACTCGACTGCAACAGGATTAGTGGGGTCGATGTCGTCGTCCACGATCGTCGCCATCTTGAGTGATGGGTGTGCGGAAAACGCGGCCATAAGTGCATTCTTGGGCTCGCCCTCCAAGCGCTTTTTGATTTGTATTACCGCAATAAGCCAGTTGCAGCCGCCGTCGGTCAGGTGCACGGCCTGGGTAGTCGGCACGACGTTCTTTATGTAGTCAAACATTTTCGCCTCGACCGGCAGGCCCATGAGCAGCCGATGTTCCGCGTAGCCCGGCAATATGTCATGGTAGATCGCGTTGTCGCGGAATCTTATTATTTCAAGCTCAAACACCGGCTGCTTGCGCTTAAAGTCGTAGGTGCGCAGCATCTCGACCATCCATTCTTCTTGCGTCCTGTCCTTGAGGATCCTGCCTTCAAGCACGATCTCGGCGTGACTTGGCACGTACAATTGTGAATAGCTTGTCTTGGAAACCTCGAACTTGCCATCAAGCAGCGAATTAGCTATCCACATTTCGTCGACTCCGTAAGCCGCCTGATATGCTGCGGCGATGCTGACTGCCGGATGGACCCCTATCGTAATTGCGACCTTCAGGTCTCGCCCGTGGTCACGGGAATGGGTGAAACACTTGTGAAGATGTCTCCCCTCCACCATCCTGATTGCCATGTGCCTGTCGTCCAACCGCAACAACCGGTGAGTGGACTGGTTCTGATTGCCTTTTTCCTGATCCTTTGCAAAAACAACAGAAGAAGTGATGAAGGGTCCTGCGTCCTTTCCAAAATGCGTCACTATGGGCAGATCGTGAAGGTTTCTTGAAGAATTCTTTTCAAATGGAGCAGCGCCTTGCATCTTTGCCGGTGCTGACGAGCTGGAAAGCGCTTCAGTGATGCGAGAGTGTATTGCCTTCTTGATGTCTGGGCCTCCCTTGCGCGAACCTGCAATAGCAAGGTAGAACTTTTTTGGCGTTCCCACGACGTTGCAAGCGACTCGAATCTTACTTTCCCGCACCTTCTCAAAGAGCAATGCCTGTTTGCCGTCCAGCTTTGCCGTGACTGCTGCCAGCTCGAATTCTGCGCTGACATCCTGCTTGAAGCGTACAAGCTCTCCCTCACGTTGGAGCAGCGACAGGAATCCGCGAAAATCTGTGTTATTGCCCTTCATGCTTCTTGCTACCAACAATATTCATTACCTCTCCCATAATTGCTTTCATATCGTCAAGCTGAAGCTGGCTCTTGCTGTGGAGCGAGACTAGGCAAATGCCGTTCATCATGGACGATACCTTCTCCGCGACGGTATTGATAAAGATTGAATCGTATCTGCTCGGGATGACCTTGGCTACGTTGACTTTATTTGAAGTACTGATTGCGACAGAGATCGCACCTATGCGTTGCTCGCTTTCATTTATCACGACAAAGCAGCCGTTCTGAAAAAAGATTGTCTGGAGTAAAAAATTTCGTCCAGTGCTGGAGCTGACGACGTTGCTTTCCTTTACGTCAGGCTCATTATCCATTGGCTTATCTTACGCGAACAGTAATGGGCTTGGCGACTTTAAGTTCCTGCTTTTTCGTCCTTGCCCTAAGCTTCGCCTTGTACTTCAAATTCCTCGGCTTTGTTCGCAGTCTATAGCCACAGCATGGGCACCAGAGTCCATCCCATTTGATGAATATTTCACATATCTGGCATCTCTTCTGCCCACTGGCGTACCGGCCTGAGCCGACTGGCTTTTGAGCCTTGTGACGGATGCATATACCTTTACATGTCATTTTTTTATTTCACCCGGTTGATAACCGACTAGCGTACATGAGTTCGTTAGTTAGTTACTTTACCAACGTTTAGTACACACAATATCTATTTAAGATTTATACAAATATTTTATTTGTAAAACCAAAGATTTGTCAAAATTTGTATAATTCTAACCATAATGATATTATAAAAATTATGAATCATACGTCACAGAAATGAATTTTTTAGCTCGATATCTTGTCCGTAGTGGAATATCTTTTCAATATTTTGCCATGAAAATTATCGACGATTGTATAAAATTGTGAAAAATGACAGAAACCAGAGCTGATGAGAGTTAAAGCCAGTGCTGGATCTTGAGGAAGTCGTCTATAGGCTCTTTCCTGAGAAGTTTGAGAAGCGCCATCGCCTGTGGAACAGATAGCATTGGCTTTTTGAAGTGGTTGTCGGTCGCAATCCTAGGACAAGCGACCTGCACAAAGGAGTCGATGCCCTTGAAATTCTGCATGCGGTCGTCTGTTATTTCTGTCAACGCAATCATCTGAACCTTCTTGCCAAGCTTGTCGAATTCTTTCTTCAGCTCTAGCGCGCGCACGTGGGCGAACTGGCCCTCCTTGAGGCCAATGATAATTCCGATTTTTTCTGAGTCAAGCGCCTTGTAGATTGAAAGTATTGCGCGCTTTTGCATGCCCTGCGCAAACTCGTTTACCTGCGAGTACTCCTCGAAATATGGGTCGAGCATGAACGTCGGCTTTTCAGTCGACATCGCAATGCTTGCAGAGTGAAACATGCTCTGCCCCAAAAAGATGTAAGCGTCGACCTGCTTTTGTACGTTGTATGCAGGATAGAATTCGCAGCCAAAGACTTGTGCGTCGCGGAGCTGGCCTCTGCCCTTTCCAATGATAACGCTGCAGCCGTTATCCTCGAATATCGTTTTCACGCTTTCGATCTGTTGAAGGTGCTGGCTGTCAGTAAGAAGCGATACTGTTCTATATTTGTCATGCAGTTCCTTTGCACATTTTGTCGCGACTGTATCAAAGCTAATGTCGTCAAAGGCGCCAATCATTACGACCTTGTCACCAAAAGTCTCCATCGAGATCGTGTGACCGATGTTGAACAGGATATCTGCGCCAAGCATGTCTGCGGCATGAGTATTGAGGTCGCACGAGCCCCAGCACGTGTCGCCGATGACATATACCCCTATGCCAAACTTTTCAGTAACGTGGTCGGCGGCGTCCTGCAATTTTGGAATCAGGCCTTCAGGACCGTTGAGCGCGACAGACGTTGGCTTTCGCTGCTCTATCACTTCAAAAATTCTCCTTTCGTCGATCCTGATCGTCATGGTTTGGTCACCCTTGTTACGAATTTCGGGTAGACTACCTCGCACCCAAGGCAATAAGTGCAGTCATACCCGCATAACGGAAGTGCCTTCCTTTGATGAGTTTCGCCCTGCCAGTCAAACACATCGACCGAGCACACTTCGAAGCGCGCCCCGTCTCCAATGCACAAGTCAAAGTCGACTCCCACATTCGTGCCATAAATCGCAAGGTTGCAAGAATGATCTTTCCGTACATTGTGGTTCTGAAACGCCATCGCAACCCAGTTTGCCTGAAAGTTCGGATCGATAGGCAACATGAAAAAAAGTCATGCGAAATTCAATTTAAATCATGCTATGCAAGAATGGAGGCAGCCTGCCGGTACCACCGCTGGAAAAACGCCCCATTTCAGGCCCCGCAAGATCCATCACGTAGACGTGCTAGCATGGTTACGCCGCCTTAGGGTTGCTCCCTCCCGGA
The DNA here is from genome assembly GCA_036003785.1 of Nitrososphaera sp. Lineage (GTDB taxonomy): Archaea > Thermoproteota > Nitrososphaeria > Nitrososphaerales > Nitrososphaeraceae > Nitrososphaera. The sequence goes on along the minus strand of DASYSB010000043.1, from coordinate 23,230 downwards.
CCTCACCCATTTCGACGATCCGCAGTCGAGGCCGCGCCTTCGCGCAGTTCGCCACTCATAACCATCCGACACGGCGTGATTTCATTTCAGCAAGGCAAGCGGGTACGTCCTACCAACGGATTTACCCGGTAGTTACTGATCCTGGCATAAAGCCGATTTCCAGTGTGGGGTACGGCTGACACCCCGATCCTCCCTGCCTCCGCACAGTATTTTGCAGAATGGCTATATTTGCTTGTTGGATGTTAGCAGATTGGTTGTCATGCATACAGCGCATATGTCACCTGTAGAATCGTGTCCACAAGTTGAGCATTTCTTGCCTCCGGTTCTTTGGGCGCTGCGAAGTATTCTGGAAATCTTCATCATAGAGTTGTAAGCGTTATGCTTTATGCCTGTGTGGTCTCTTTCTAGCCGATTGAAAAACTCGCGCAAGTCCGTCCGTATGCTCTCGTTCATGTAGGGACATTCCTCTGACTGGAACTGGATCTCGCGTTGGAGCGCGTAGAAGGCGATTTCGTATTCGTAAATTTCAATAAATGGTTTGACCTTTTTCATGCCACTTGCGTATTTGACCGGATCGGGATAGATCCAGCCGATGCGCTCAACATCGCCGGCAAGCAGATTAATCATGAATGTTTGCAACTGATCGTCCATGTTATGCGCGGTTGCGACAACGTCTGCGCCAACAATCTCCGCGGCAATGTCAATTGCGCGTCGGCGGAACGTGCCGCACATCGAGCAAGACGACATTTTCTTCGATGTCCTCAGGTTCATAGCCTCATCCATGTCGACCCCAAATAGCGATTTGTAGCTTAACACTTTACTCTCCACGCCCAACTGTTCGCAGAAGTGCTTCACGATCTGCAACGACTCGTCGCGGTAGCCCTTTATCCCCTCGTCTATAGTGATGCCAACCAGCTCGTTAGCGTTGCATGGGTGCTGGTCAAACAGTCTTTTCAAGATATACAATAAGGACAAGCTGTCCTTGCCGCCAGAAACCCCGACTGCGACCTTATCGCCGTATCCGATCATTGAATATCTTGAAATCGTCTTTGCAGTCTTGTCTTCAATCGAGCGCATAAAGCACTTCTTGCACAAATATTCGCCAGAGTACGCCCTATGGAACACGCTTTCTGTTTCCTGGCACTTTCTGCAAATCATAAAACGCTGACGCAATGCAAGGGTTATTAACCATTCGAGCATGAACTGTTATTAAATCAGAAGTTAGTACTCTTCTTGTGCTCTTTCCGTCAGATTTGCGTGATGAAATCAACCTAAGGATAATTGACATACTGAGCCGCGACGCGTCCCGACCATTTGTAGAGATCGCGAAAGACCTTGAAATCTCAGACGCGACTGTGCACATGCGGGTCCGCAGACTAGTGGCCGCTGGAATCATTCGCAAGTTCACTATAGCGACCGACAGCCGGCTTTTGGGCTACGACCATCTTGCCTTCATGGGGATAAACGTCAAGGAAGATTCGGCTGAAGTTGCAGCCAGTCTCTCGAAATTTGACGAGATAATGGAAATACATGAAATGCACGGCAGGTTCGACCTGCTTCTGAAAATGCGCGCAAGGAGCCTTGGCGAAATAAGGGACATTGTAGTGGACAAGATACGCAGGCTTCCCCAGATAACCGAAGCAGAATTAATGACAGTCTTGAAAACGATAAAAGAAGAGCAATCGGTGTCGTTGAAAAGAGATATTTCAGATGCTACAGCCGCTGCAACATAAGCTACTTTTGTTGCTTGTCCTTCTTTGACGACTGCCACCAGTCAAGGTAGTCGTCATGGTGTTTTCTTTTCGGATCCTCTCTGGAATTTTCAGCCTTGTCTCGCAGTTCGTCTATTTTTTCCCGGGACGCAAAGAGGCCACAGCTTTTACAGATAAAGTTCTTGCTAGTGAGGTCAAATTTCAGCTCTCCTCCGCATTCAGGACAAAAACTTGCCAATCATGATCGTAATTACTTCCCGCTAATAAAAGGTTTTCAAGCACGCGTTTCCAACTAGAACAGGTGCGGTACTCAGTTTCAGTCAGGTTCAGCTCAGACGGACGACTTGATGTCAGCGGAGGCGAAATAGCCATATCGATCAAGTCACAGCCAGAACGCGGTAGGGCAAACAAGAAGCTGTTGAAAAAACTGGCAGTGCACTTTGGTGTAAGCGAAGATAGGATCAGAATAGTTTCAGGCCTCTCATCGCGTAAAAAGATAGTCGAGGTGATGTGAAAGATATAGAAAGAATACGGCAAATGCCATTTCTGTGGAGAATAAGATTTTGCACGACAGGAAGAGGCGAACATATGAGCGACATGATAAAAAAAATGATGAATTCTGGCAACGGAATTTCAAGGTAAGTTTCATGTTGCCTGAGTCACTCATACGCAACGGCGTACCTGTCACAGATGATGAAGATGGCTTTGTAACAAATGACATCGAACAGAGCAAAAAGTTTTGAAGTACCATGTCGCGGTCAGCAAAATGTGCGAGCTGGTGCAGATATGAACTAGGGCGCCAGAAATTTAGTTTCGGTGCATGGACTTTGGTCGTCATTCCGCTTATCGCAGTCGGTTCGCCCGTCTTAGCGCCATGCACCGAATACCAACATATTGAATTTTTTGAAATTAAACCTTTACTATGATCCTGCCGGCATCTGCCTCGACCTTCGCAATCGCGCCCTGCTTTATTGCAGGCGCGCCCTTTGGCAAGTCGACAACCGGAATGTCGGCTATCGCGCAGCCAGATGCGATGGTAATGTCTGCCTTGTAGCAGACGACCGCACTTGGAGCAACCCCATATTCTCTCATTGAATAGATTGTGTAGGCACCGACGCTGCTTCCTATTGCATACGGAAATACAAGCACTACTCCCTTGAGCGATTTCTCGTGAAGCTCGTGTTTTGGGTCGGTTATTTTGCCAATTTTGGCATCGACCATTGAAAGAAAGTTGATTGGCTGCGCCGTAACAAGAGCTTGACCTTCTCCTGACCCACCAACAATTTTTTTGCAATTGCTGATTATCATTCGGTGTACTCCTTTGCTATGGTCTTGATGTCCTTCAGGGCAACCTTGACCTTGTTGGAATTACCCATATAATAAGCACCCTTGACACTATTTGACACTATCGAATCATATTTTTCCTTTGTAACATAGGGAGTAAGGCAAGTGCATGAATCGCACATGAATTCAGCGCCCGACCTTTCGAGCTTGGCTGTCAGGCCAATATTAGTCGCCTGATTGTGTATTGCCCTTGAACAGAATATCATACAACGCTTGTTAAATTTTTTACCTTCGACAAGCTTGGCAAGGTAGTCAAGTTCATTCATGCCGAGCTGTGGGCTTCCAAGCGTAATGATGTCACCATCATTTGCAGTGCTGAGCTCGTCCAGGATGGCTTTCGCCTCCTTTCTGTCAAACGAAATTTTCTCCTTGGCCTTGCCAAGTGTGAACATGCCGCAAGAACCCGATGTTCCCAGTGCTGCCGATAGCATCTTTGCCTCGATCATCGAAGGCTTAGAAATACCACTGAAAGCAACTGAGCTTTCTTTGATGACCTTGCCAGCAAAGTAGCCCATGAGCCCATAATCAAGCTCGCTTTCGAATTTGAAACTGGCTTCGATCCCCACTTTCGGGTTTCTTGATTCTTCAAGGCGGAGATCTGAAAGCGGAGCCTTGCCGGTGACAGAGCTGGCAAGTGCGGAGAGCGCGCTTTCCTTGTTTGTCTTCAAGCCTAAGAGCGAATTTGCAAACACGGCGGCGTTACTTTCTGCAAAGCTGACAGCCGCACCCTCGTCGGGGCTGTCAAACACTTCGTAAGGCGTACACGTAAATGACGGCGTGACGCCCATTCTTTGATATGACTCGACAACGTTTGACTGTTTTTCCTGAAAGCTGGCTGGGATGTCTTCAGGCTTGCTCCTGTCGTAGCCAATCGGGTTTACAGTCGTCTTTACAACGACACTGGCTGTGCGGCTAAACTTGTCAAGGAACTGCACGCCGGCATCGCCGATAGTATTGTAGTTGACGCCAGAAACGTGGGCCCACTTTATTTGGATGAGTTTTCTTGCGTCAGTTGCCTCGCCTATCGCGAGAAGAATCCTGTATGCGGATGCGAGCGCCTCTCCTCTTTTCCCGGCGAGCGCTTCTTCCTCGTCCCTTGAAAGTTCCAACTCAAATATGATTTCTGTGGAGACTATAAGAACCATTACGCAATTATATGCTTTGCACGCAGTGTCTTGTAGTTGGTAGTAGCAAGACGCTCAATGAGCATCATATTGAAAAAAATGGAGCAAGCTCTCAACCGGGAAAAGCCGCCTCGTCTCACTGCGCTCCGTGGTCTACAGATTGAAGAGCAGGACGACCCATTCAAAATCCTGATAGGCACTATTTTGTCTGCCCGGACAAGGGACGAAAACACAACCCGCGTTGTAAGCAAGCTCTTTGCAAGGTTTAGGACGCCGGAGGATCTTGCCTCGGCAGACATTGATGAGATAAAACAGATAATCCACAGCATAGGTTTCTACAACGTCAAGGCCGAGCGCATAAAGCAGGTTTCGCGAATGTTGATAAGCAAATTTGACGGGAGGGTGCCTTCAGACATCGACAGCTTGCTAGAGCTACCCGGCGTAGGCAGGAAGACAGCAAACTGTGTACTTGTCTACGCGTTTGACAAGCCGGCGATACCTGTCGACGTTCACGTCCACCGAATATCTAACAGGCTGGGATTCGTCAGCACGAAAATGCCCGAGCAGACAGAGCTGGAGCTGAGCAAGCTTGTCGATAAGAGACTGTGGACTAAATTGAATGACACATTTGTAATGTACGGCCAGAACATCTGCCTGCCAGTTAGGCCAAATTGCATGGCATGCGATCTGAAAAGGATGTGCAGATATTATTCTTCTACTCGGGCTTCCTCTTCTTGAACATCAGCAAGCCAACGATCAAGCCGCCGACGCCGAGTGTCACGCCAAGCGGCACGTAGTAGAGGGATGACTGCTCAAAACTCCCGTACAGAATTTCAAATGAGATGTCGCCTGCGTATGCATTGGCCGTTGTCTTTTCATGATCGTTGCCATACACGGCGATCGAGCCCACCGCGAAACCATTGAGGTCCAGCCTGTCAATGACTATCCTCTTGCCATCGGTGACAGTAAGACCCTGGTTTTCTCCGTGACTTACAGATATCGGGTTCTCGTCTGACCAGCCGTTTTCCTTCTTGATATACATCTGGGCATATCCTGTTTCAGGCGTATTCACCGCGACCCAATACATTCTTGACTCGCCGCCAAATATTGCGATTTCAATGTACTTCTCGCTTGGTGCCGGTTCCTGAATCTTGATTATCGTCTTTGAGTCGTTGCTTGAGACGTACGACAGGTTGTTCCTTATCGCTAATATCCAGCTTGGCTGCTTGGCCTCTTCAAAGGTGTAGATGAGTGGGTTATCGTCGTTTCGATTCGAAGTGGTATAGGGCAACACAAAACTTTCACTCCTGTCAGATTTGACCACTTGGTATTCGGTCTCTTGCGCGAGGGCCACGGCAGGCAAGAATAATATTGAAACTAAGATCAATACGAGCAGCATACGTATGGGACAAATGGGTCGTCTTAGTAATATATACGACTCGGCGGCGCAAACTATTAGTCAAGTCTATGCTTCTTTTTTTCCTCATTTTGCGCGCGGCGTGCATTGCGTTTAAAGACACACGCAGAATTCCTTTTAAGCAGGTGTGAAGCAGCGCCCGGGGCATCGCGGCGATTTTCCGACTCAAAACAGGTGGAACGGCCGTTCCAAGTATTCCTGATATAATGCCTTCTGAAAGTAATAGATGGTATTAGCAGGTGTATACAGCTGCCGGTTCATTGGTAAATAAAAGAACGATAATTGCATTGCTCTCGCTGCTAATTATACCTCTTCCCCTATCGGCTTCTGCAGAATCCCTTATCGTGATCACTAACAAAGACATCTACACCCATGAGGAGAATGCAATAATTGTTGGCACCGTGCCCACAGATGCACCGGATGGCTACGGCGTCCTCATAAAGGTGACAGGGCAAGAAGGGGACTGTACCGTCCAGAATATTCTGCCCGCAGCAGATAATTCTTTTGTCTCAAGACCAGTCAAGCTCGACGAATGTGGCCTTGGCGAATTCACAGTTTCGGCTTTTTACGCTGAGCTAGAAGCGACTTCTACTTTTACAATTTCTGGGAGTAGCCAGGCAAATGCGGGAGGCAAAATGGAACTCCGTATGCTAAAGAACGTTGTGTTGCAGGCGCAGGACACGGTCAATGCCCGCGTAAAAGAGTTGGTTCAAAATGGTTACTTTCTGCCTGAAGACGTTGCCAAAGAATACAGCGAAGGAGTTTCTGAGGGTTCCCTTGCACTCCAGGCAATAGAGTTTGGAGATGCTACTGATGCAAAGAAGCACATGATTTTCGCATTTAGGGACTTTCGGGAAGTCCTCGACGCGCTATCAGACGAGAACATGGCACTCCTTGCACAGACCGCCGGGCAGCGGGCCTCGAGCGGAGACAACGCCGGCATTGCGGGAACGTACAACAGCCTGAAAGAATACTACCTGAGGATTGAACAGCTGGCCGAAAAGAACCAAGTGGACAAAGACGAACTAGAAGACGCCGCGTTGCTCTTGACAAATGCAAAGAGGATGATAGAGGATCGTAACTTTGAAGGGGCAGAGCGGAATCTGGAGCGGGTAAATGCTCTCCTCGAACAAATCAGGACAGACCTCTTTGACAATGAAGAGAAGAAAAACCTTGCTTCGAACGGAAACGGTACGAACCAGGCAGATGGAGCATTGGCCAAAAAGCTGGCCGACGCGGCAGATAGATTTGAAAGGATGACACTCCAACTGCTCAACGAAACCGGCTCCGACACGGAGGCCTGGGCGAAGCTACGTGGAGCACTATCTCTCCTTGCAAATGCGAAGACAAGTATAGAGGCGCAGGATCTTGAATCGGCAAGAGAAGCCCTTTCAACAGCATACACAGCCATCCATGAAGTAAGGGAAATTTTAGAGGATGAGAAAGACAATAATTCCGGAAAGTCATCGGACAACGATAGTGATGGCGGAAGCAGCGATACCGGGGAAGAGGAAGAAGGCTCGGACAGCGGAAGCAACGAGCACAGCAAAGATGACCAGTAAGCGCTTCTAAATTAACTCTCTACTGATGTCACGCCGCGACTGCAAACTTGCATACCTAAGCCGCAGATACTGGTATGATGCCCGAAAAATCTCCTCGGAACTGGAACGGCCGTTCCACCGTGCAAATTCCGCCCTACCCCTAATATAACTTGGAAGACTTTGACAATCCTATGTCTGAACGCAAGAACAACAGAGGCAAGATCGAGATAATGGCAGATGTTCTAGCCCTCTCTACTGCAGGGATAAAGAAGACCCACATCATGTATAGAGCAAACCTTAGCTACGAGCAGATACTATACTACCTGAACCAGCTCTTGGGAAAAGGATTAATCGCTCAGGATGTTGCGGACAGCGCATTGGTGTACCGAACGACAGAAAAGGGAAGAGAATTTCTCGCCTGCTACTCGCGCATGTCGGACTTGATAACGGATAGCTTCGAAAACCCTCAGAAGGTTCCATTGCTCACCACCTAGTGAGCAAGCCCTGGGCTATTTTCTCACTAAGGACGAGAATACCATCAGCCAGCCTCTGGTCTTCACTTCTTACCTCGTTCTTTCTCACGATCATGTCTGTATAGCTCACCTACAGACTAAGCTACAATAGGTTAGCGATTACCATCTAGGAAAGACACAGGGAAAAGAGTTTGCAAAAGAAAGGTAGACTAGCTTGTACATTGCTTTGCTTCGCGATATTGTCCCTCATTATCTTCATCCAGCCTAATGCTTCGCCGGCTATAGCACTCGGTGATGACCTCATGTTAGACTTAGCTTTTGCTCCTTCAGTAGTAGAAGCAGGTACGGCCAGCTACCCAATCGGCTATTTAAGGCTCATATCAAATAGCACCGGTGAGCCAATCCTTGCTGCGAGCGATTTGGAAATCGGCCTGCTCTCAGCGGACGCTTCTATAGCATTCGTGCCTTCAAGAGTGGTTGTTCCAGCCGGCAGCGACTATGTTCGATTTAACGTCGAGGTAAGCGATCTAGCGGGCCAAACGGATATCTCAGCGCTTTATGGTAATAAGAAAGTTAGTAGAACATTCAAAGTTGTAGACGCTGTTAGCCTTGTTGAAGATGTTGATCTCATGATCAACCTTCCTTCTGAGAAGATGCAGATAAACTCTAGAGTGCCTTTCTCAGTGTACCTAGAGAGCAATGGGGACATTTTGCAGGCGCCAAAAGACATCGCGGTTCAATTTGAATATGAAAGCTCGCTTCTGAGACTGGATTCAGCCAACGTCATCATAAAGAAGGGCAGCTACTATGCCATCAATTACGTACAAACACTTGAGAAATCAGGCAACGCATTTATCAAAGCCGAGTCAAACGCCGGGATGGACGGGCAACTCATCAATACTGTAACTAATGTAGCAATTTCTCAGACTCAGCCCGCTTCACTGAAGGTCTACGTATATCCAGACAAAGTTGGTCTGAATGAAAATACTATTGACATTTTTGTCGGTGTGGTTGATGCCGCGGGACAGCCTACCCTGACGTCTGAAGACGTCGAGCTAGACCTCTTCTCAAGCGCCTACCAACTGACTGGCATTGACGATACACCTGCAGTCATAAAGAAGGGAGAGTTTGGATTCTACACTAGACAGTACATGAACTTTTACAATAACCAGACCGTTACAGTAGGAGCTTCCGCATCAGGCCTAGGCGCAAGCACAGCGTCATTCGAAGTACTGGAAGATTCGCTTAGCACATCAAGTCCAAAGGCGATCGACAAGATGCTCACAGTATTCACAATTCCAAATATGCCTAGTGAAGTAGATTCAGTAGTCATTTATCAGTTAAACGCTATCGAAAGAGATTGTGACGATATAGATTTCAGTGGAGATAATCCATGCGATCAAGACACTAACAACGACGGCATTGTCGATTCTAAAGACCATCATGCAATCGATGATCTAGATGACGGTGAGCTTTTTCCGATAGAATCGGAATCTATCTTTAGCCAGGGTCAAGGAAACCTCAACATTGTGTCTGGAGACAATCAAGCTGCAAAAGTGGTCGAGCCTGGTTCAATTGCATCGGGGAGTTCGTACGGGACGGCCACGATAACGAGCGGACGACAGGCTGATGCTGTCGACTTTTCAGTATCTTTAGCAAACATCGCCGTTGGTTCAAACATGATTTCAGTCACTGGCGGTTTGAATCCGACACAAACAAAGATCTTTTCTCCAGGAGGAATTGCATCGGACGGGAACTACAGAGTATTGTTTGATCGAAGCGGATTCACAGACCTCTTTTTGTTAACGTTCGACTCTGGCAGCAGGCCTTCAAATTCAGATCAAGGGGTCAAGTACCTTGTAAAGCCGGTTAACGAGCTTGCTGAAATACAGGCGGGAACAAGCTTTGCTAGTATGCATATCAGTACAGAATCATTCAAGGGTAGTAGTGCAGTGCCAGAAAATACCTTTGAAGAAGTAAGTGCAGTGCCGGTAGGTGTAAATTCAGACTCTAACCTGAAGACATCGTCAAACATGACCATGCTTTTCTATACAGGCACTACCAGCAAAGTGCTGTTTCCGTTTAACAGCACGGTAGCATTTAGCAAGTCACACCAGATTGGTGTGGTTCAGCTTAGGGACGTGTCTGGAAATCCTGTACTCGCATCTGACGAAATTACTGTGAAGCTCTCATCATCATCTCTTTCTAGAGTACTCTCGACATCTGATGTAACTATATCAATAGGCAAATCATTTGCAAACTTTGACATTTCGACGTTTGGACGAGCAGATAACTTTACAGTTTATGCTAAAGCCGACGGTCTACAGGCCTCGTCTGCTATGTTGGCTCCAGTTGTGGCGGAACTGCCAGCATCATTCGTAGGTACAAGCATGTTTGATGTCTCTGTTCCCACTTCAGTTACAGTATCAACACCAATACAAGGAGTTAGTATAATGTGGGGGGCGTCCGCCGGGCTGCAACTGTTAGGCAATTCAACAACATTCGTGTCTGCCGGCAATTCCCACACTGCCACTATACAAGTGATGTCGGACAAGTCTGGCACATTCACAGTTGATGCTACGCTGTTAAGGGATGGGTTCAAACCAACGAGGATATCAAAAGAAGTGGTGGTCGGACCTTATCAGAGACAGATGAATGCCATTCTGGTAGATAATGAAGTTGCAATGTTAGCATATAACCAACCAACGATGTTGCAGGTGTCAGTCAATGACATAAACGGCGTGCCTGTACCAGGAGCAACGGTCCAAGTTGAAGACTCAGGTCCTGCAGGCCTAACACTAGTTTCGAGCTTGACAACGGATGCTAGAGGCATAGCGACATTTATCTACGTACCGACACAGAAGGGCGAGTCATCAAACTTCATTACTCTCATGGTCACTGCGTCCAAGGATGGGTACCAGGCATCGCGCGACAGCAAAGTATTCGAGGTCGATAGCTCAACTGCTATTCTGCCGCCTATACCCATACTCGGGAATGCATTCACAGGCCTTCCGTCATGGACGAGCTACGCGATACTTGGAGGCATTGCAGCAATAGGAGGAGGGTTCTACCTGTTGAGGAAGCCAAGGACGGTGGAAGATGACGAGCCGCTTACCGAAGAGGCAGGCGCCACCGAAGAACAAAAGGAACTAGTAGAGCAGCCATTAGAAGATACAGCTGAAGACGAAGAAGAGGAAGAAACGTAACCTGTTACGTAGATAGTTGCGGGCAGAATATCTCGCCCACACATCTGTTATATGGCAGCGACGTTTTCTTTCTGACTTGCGAGATTCTTGTCAGCGTGCGGAGAATATTTCCGAATATAGTCGACTATCGCCTCTTCTAGCGCATTCTTGAAATCGCCCTTCTTCAGACCATGCCTCTCGTAAATGACGTGGCGGAATTCCTTGACCAAGTTGTCATCGACCTTTGCATTTATGATCGCCAAGATGCCTCAAGCCTATACCAAAATATGATGCATATAAAGATGACTACCTAATATCAAGTCTACATTCTATTAGTTTTCGTTAATTTCTGTGATATTGTTTACAGCTCTTACTATCATTTACGAGATCAACGAGACCTTTCCAACTGGCGGACAGGTTCAAAAAATAAAAATAGGTCCTATGGAGGTGGCATATACACTAGCTTGAAACCAGCCTGAGTTTCTCCATTAAGAACGATATCCGGGCACGTTACATTGACTGGATCAGCAACAATGAACGCTTGAATGTTCACTCCCACCGGTGCTGTAACAGTCGCGTCACTCAATGCAAGAAATGCATTCATCTTTTTGCCGGGTATTTTTAGCAAGAATTGAGGGCTGTTGATTTGTGTTACACAATACGGTTCAGCTGTATCATGGGTAGCATTTAGCTTAACAGTGTGCACGTGCCAGTCTTGCGGGTCGCTGTAATTTGAATCGGCAGGAAGATTTGGATGAATTACCGCCCATACCGCGTCAACTTCTGTTGCACCAAAAAATGGCTCTGGCCCGACCCAAGCATATCCAAAGGCTTTATGGCTGTCGATATAGCTGTCAGGATGTTCTGGTATGTGATTTGCTGCCGTCAGACTGTACTCTACAATTGGCGGATCTGATGCGATCACGGTTACCTGTCCGTCCGTCACGCCCGCGTAACTTGGGTATGCCAATACAGGAGTTGCCATGAGCGTTGCCACCAAAACGGCAAACGCTGTTACAATTATTTTGTAACTTAGTTTTTTCATTAAGATTGTCCTAACAAGGAGATATATCATGAATATTAGATCCATTTTTAGTGACTGCGCACTAAATGCTTCTTTACCTAGGAAATTTAGGTTTTGTTGCCCGCCATATCAGGATTTCCATGTCCTAAGAGGGGATTCTTAAGTCCCTAACTTGTCGCAATTACTGAAGAAAGCGCTCTAATTTTGCATACCCGAACAAAGGCGAAAACTGCTGCAAGCCCACACCGGGAGGCTCATAGAGCTGACACGTTAGGGATAGTGATGACTGAAGCCAGAAGAGAGTACTAGAGGTTCCACTGACGGTTTCAGCCAAAAAACGACCTTATTTCTGAAAATATTAGGGCCGATATGTCTCCCACGACAAACATTGCTACAAAGCCGGCGAGCATGAACACCAGGAAGGGGGTTCCTGGTGTGACCCAAACGTTGCTTCTTGATTCGTATTCAGCAGTCTCTGCAGAACCAGGAGCAAAGCTGAATTGCCGTCTGCCATCCACCATATCCTCGATAGGGAATGCATAACCCGGCCTGCTGCTTGACCTATGGCCTACGATACTAGCTACGATCTTTCTGCTCAGCGACTCGTGCTCGAGCCCTTCAAATAATTTACCGGGGTTTTTCCATGCATACTTGGTGTTACTTGCAACATTGAATCCTATCTGGGACAGCGAAAAAATGACTGCATTGGAGAGCACTATGAGCGGGGTTATTGGGTGCAGCAGAAATTCGCTGCTGCCTGGCAAAATTTGGTTCATGAATCCTCCATCAAAGGTCGGTAAGATGACTGCTAGCATCATAAGTGCTAGCGCGTCCGCGCCACCAAATAGCCCTGATTTATAGACCCCGAATGAAATTGCCACCGCAATGGAAATTGGTACAGCGGTAGTCAGCAAGTTAAACGTCATGCCATAAGTAAATTCGAGAGCATAAACTACGAAAGCCAAAATTCCAAATACAACCCATAACAGATCACTTACTTCGCGCTTTCGTATGTCAAGAAAAGAAGCACTTGAAAGCATGCCAGCTGCAAGAAGAATTCGTATCAACTCGAAATCCATGCTATAGATCATCGGTACTCAGCCAACAATAGCAAGCTCTTGTTTTGTTTTATAAAGATGCGTTAGTTAAGATAATTTCATACATGCTTGGGCTTTCTTTTCCGATACAATGAGTAAGCAACTATTCCTGTGCCTCCTATAATGAGAGGAATTGCTATGAAAGTTGCTAGGATTACATTCTGCCGGTAGACTGTGAATGAATCCGGCTGGTAATCAAATGCCACATCTTCCATACCGGCAAGCAAGCGGTGCCTGCCTTCTTCTTCCATTTTAAAGGGGCCGACGTGGAAGGTTCTGCTGCCTTCAGGCTCGATAAGTGTTATAGAATATGTGCCGTTCGAATGCGTCTTGTTACTTTCAGAGGTGAGCAAGACCCAGAACGATTGATTTTCTACGGCTTCGTTACCTGCATTGGTAAGCTTGATTTCGTATTCTACGTAGCCCCCGATGACTGGGAAAAATCCTGAGGAGTAATGTTTGGTTACTATCTCTGCACTTATACCTCCGTCCTGCTTCCCAGATGCGGCCGCAAGCTGAACAAACACTGCCAATAGAAGTACAAATGAACACCCCAAAAGGACGCCATTAGACAAGGGCATCTACTACTATTTGCCGCCAGTAATAAATGATCTAGAAGTACGCATCACGCGGATTACGTAGCTAATGGAGATTAGAACTATGGCAACCGCTATTATGATGAGCATTTGGAAGTAGACGGCCAGCAAAGGTACATCGACTGCAATGTTTGTAGTGGCCACGGTTCTATCTTCTGACTCAGCTTCTATGATAATATCAAAGAGGCCATTAGATGTGAATGGGATTTCGACTGTCTTAGTTAATACTTGGCCCGCGTTGACCACGAGTATTTCCTTGCTCTCGAATGCTAGCTTTCCAGTAGCCGGATCTGTGTACCAGTATCTGAGTGTCAGCTTCTCCAAGCTGTCGCCTTTGTTAGTAATTTCAAAGTTCAGAGTAGCGATCGCCTTCCCAAACATAGCTGATCTTATGTCACTAATACTCACGGCAACTGACACGTCTTCGATATTGATAACGCGCTGATATAGCGGTTGGGGCTGAATCAAACTGAGATTGAGAAGCTCGGTGATGTCCTTAAACACGACCTTTCCTTCACTTTCAATCGTGGCACCTGAGTGCATCCCGCTAGTTATTAGCAATGAATCGGTCAACGGAATTACGAACTCTGAGTGTGAGCCGCTTCCGCTCGAGCTCTTAATTTGAGTATTTGCAGTAACAACATATGTTGAAAAGTGGGGCAGAGTCGCGTTGAATTTGTAAGAGTTGTTAACTGCTGAAACCGGAAAGTCGATATTGCCGCTGGATATTTCAACCCAATCGCCCGTGCTTTCATCCAACAGGAACATCCCAACTATTGGCACTGCGTTAGAATCTCTTTCTATGTTATGAGTCTGCGCCCATTCTTCAGTTAACGTGAATGTTATCATAGGTGACTGTTGGAAGAACACTGAATTATCTGGCGTTATGGCACCGAAGTCGCCTGCAATTGAAATATCAATGTAAAGGGCAGCCACGTCGGCCGGCAAATTATCTATCATGACTTCAGGACTGTTGTCCATCAGAGAAATCATCATGGTAAAGTTGTCCACACTCTGTGATGGAGTAAAGGTCAGCGTGACGTTTCCAAGGTGAGCCAAGTTATCTGCACCACCCATGCTTGCTTCTACGTCTATTGGCACTATCACGTGTATGCCGGCCGGCAATCTTGATAGAGTAGGTGTAAGGAACAACGCGTCGTCTGAAGTCTGGCCATCTATGTTAGCGGGAACTCTAAACGCTGGCAGGATTATTGTCATTCGGTCGATATCACCGCTTGCCGCTTCTAGGCTCACATCGTAAACAGGCATTCCAATATCGCCCAAGAGAGATTGCAGACCTTGCGCATCAAGTGAGGTTACGTTCCACACTCCGTTTACCTCGACAGCCTCCACTGGATCTGCAAGGCCGTCATACAGATCTACGTATTGAGTTTCTATAAAGGTCAGATTAGGCATGGTTGCGATTGCTGGAGGAGAGGCTGGAGGTGGGACCAATACTAATATGCTGACTGAATCGTTCAAGTTCATCGATTCTGTAAGCGTTGCATTCTTACCGGATTGTAATGACAAAATGACCGTATCTCCTATGGTTAAAGTGTGAGTTGTCAGGTGATTAAATTGTCCGGATTGATTTGTCACAAGTGAATCTGGCAAGACTAGCATCTCGGTAAGAATTAGATGCAAAGACAGAGAGATGTTCGTGAATTGTTCTTGAATATTTAGGGATTCAAGTATTACCACGAATGACGTCCGAGATGTGCTATCAATGAACACTAGGTTCTCTGAAATGCTTCTTGCAAAGGACGATGTACTATTAACACTATCAGTTATTGTCAACTGGTCCACAGTTATCGATGATATGTATGCCGTAATTGATTCTGCAACGCCTAATTGTTCTGAAATCATACTGGTAAATGACCTTCCTGCTCCTGCAGTATCTATCAGGCCTAGCTGTTCTGAAATTGAGCGAACTAGTACCTGGCTCGCCGCTGCTGATTCAGAGACACCTAGCTGTTCTTGCACAAAATTGAACCTGCCAGGAATGGTACTTTCATAGAGGGCCATCTGCTCAGATATTGATCTTGAAAGTGTCATTGGTGAAATGTTGGACACATCTGAAAGGAATAGCTGTTCCGATATTGACCTTGATTGTCCCAGCGAGCTTACTAAGGAGTCAATCAACGCAAGTCCTTCATTGAGCGATAAAGATGATGCAACATTATCAGATATGGATTCGGTTATAGCGATGGGCTCCACTAGGGATCTGTCGACAGTTCGTGATGTAGCAGTGATATCAAGTATTCCCAGCTGGTCAGCTATGGTCTTTGAAATCTGTACTTTCTCAGCATCAGAGGTAGTGAGCTGCTCTGCGAGGTCTCTATAAAGGAAAGTTGTGCGCTTGGCAGTCTCTGTTAGACTCAACTGCTCAGAAAGGGATTTCGCAACAGACACTGTTATAGATTCTTCAATTGCTAGTGCTTCTGAAACTAAACGTGATTGGTAAACGGATCTAGATAGCGAATCATCAAAGGCTAGATTTTCAGCCATTGGCTTCGAAAGAGCCTTAATTACAGTATCAGTTACAAAGAGTGGTTCTGTTATGGCCGCTATGGACGGGGCAACCGTAACTTGTACTGCTAGTTGCTCCAGCATCGACTTTGACACAGATATTGATATTTTTTCACTAATAGCCAGCTGGTCAGACATAGTTCGGGCAGCAGCAATCGATCTAACAATGCTGGCTGTAATTCCAAATTGCTCTGACATCGCCCTTGATAGTACTGCTGAGCGGCTGAAGGATGCCACAATTCCTAATTGCTCTGACATCGACTTTGTGAATGTGGGTGGTGCAGTCGATAGCTGGAATGCAATATCAGCCTGATGTTCAAAAGTTACGACCGTTTGATCGGCCGAAAGCGTTTGTTCGCCGACCAATGCAGGATTTGACCCGGCATCTTTCTTGATTATTCCTGCGTCAAAAAGACCGTTTACTTTGATGAATAACTTGTCAAGTATATCGGAGGCCGTTGGATTGGTGGCTGCATAAAACCAGTTGTGGATTGAATTTGCAACTGTAAAAGGCGTAGGGGCGCCCCAGCTTGATGTCGAGTCCGTCCATGAACTCGACGTTACAGTCGTGTCTGCAATTCCAGATGTTTCAAAAAATACATGACCTATTGAACCAGCCGGATCCCATGCAAATGAAAACGCAGCATGTGTGTTTGCGCCATCACCTGTGGCGGTATGTTTTGTCCATGCTCCCCAAGTACTACCGTCAATCTGAGCACATGTTATATCGTTCAAGTCATCCAATTGACAGAACATAAGATTATCAGTGTTATCTGGATCTCTATAGGCATGAACAAACTTAACGTCGTTATTTGGTGAGGAGTTAGGATCACTGCATGTTATTGTCGTCCAAGAAGTTGTGAAACGTTCTGAAGCACAAGCGTTTCTTCCGGCACCGGCAAAGGCAACTGCTGCACCTGATGATGTTTGATAACCTACAGCAACGGCATTACCTGTAATTGAAGTTACATCCATCGTAGTTGTTACAGGTATTGAAGTGGGCCATCCGCCTGCTCCACTGTTTGCTGTTGCATCCCAAATAAAGGCATATGCAGATTGGTTTGTAGCATCTTCAATTACCAAAGCCAGAGCATTTGAACCCGACTGTGGGTTTGAAGCCAAATCGCAATAGCGTATTTCTTCGTTATCCGCGGCTCCAGCTCCAATGTAGTTAAAGCCTACTTCTGAAGAAAGACTTGAGCCATCGAACGTTCTGTAATAGAAATCATTCGATTCAACAGCTGACTCGTCATATACAATTACTAGCCTGCCAGATGTATGTTCATAAGCGGCGCAGACGGGCAGATATGGATTTGTAGTGCCATACGATTGAGTAGTTGCAACAGTTCCAACTGAGTACCAATTACTTGCAGTAGTACACGAAGCCGAACATCTGAAGAGATCGATATCACCATTGGTGTCATAACTGATGATTACGCGTTGGGAGTTTATTGGATTGAATAGGAGGAATACACTTCTGACATTTTGCCCTACGCTTGGAAGTTCCACTTCAGCAGACCATGTTCCAGTGCCTGCAGAGTACTCCCGATACTTGGGAGAATTAAGTGTGTTTGAACCAGAATTGGATCGGTACGCCGCCGCAGCCGCGTTTGTGTCGCCTGCTGCATCGCCAAAAATCGGACCTGAAAAGGAAGCTAATGCCGACGCCGAAAACAAAACAAGAACTATTAATACAATTCGTGTTTGTATTGCCGTTTGTTTTAAAGAGGGGTTAACCGCAACGATAAGAGTCCGGCCACCAGAAAGAGCCGTGAATTTCTTGGTAAGATTTCCAAATATCGCCGACCTGTGAAATGCTGCAATTCCAAATATCAGTCCCTGCGTTCCAAAAACGACAAAGTTAACCTGGTTGTAACCTACATTATATTGGGCAGCGGCAATATTGTTTAATGCATATCCAACTGCGTTGCTATTATCGGCAGACTCGGCCTCGCCATCTCCGACATTTTGAATTAGGATTCCGGGCTTGATGGTAGCCAAATCGAGATTTAACATGGCCGAATCTGAGGCCTGTATGCTGGTACCCGAAGCGACGGTCCTGTAGTTCGTGTCTGATTTACCACCGGATAGGTTTCGCAGGTTGAATTTTTCTTCTATCCGCTGATTAGAGCCGGCTGAATACGGGGCAGGCGACGCCCTATTCGGCTGAGCGGCGGCCGGTGCAGCTGAAGAGGGCATACCTGTTGAAAGAGATGCCTGTTCAGACATGGAACGTGAGTAAGAGTTTGGAACCTTACTCTGAAGAGTAGTCAATGATAGAGATTCTGACATCGAGCGTTGAAAAGAACTGGGCGTGCTTGTGCCACTGTTACCATTCCCTGCGATTACTGACATTGATTCAGACATGGAACGAAAGTAGGAGTTACCAGTTGGTGATTGTTGGACAATGCTTGCCGACACAGAAACCGAATCCGAAGTTGTAGAACCGCTCATTGATGGCTCGGCAAAAACGGGTTGAAACGTTTCCAATCCAGCAATCGACGCGACAATGGCTGAAACCGTAAATAGAATCGAAATAATGGACAATTGAACAAAATAACGGCGGTCGCGATCGAGGACTAACGAGACGCTAGCCTTACCACAGCCCCGAACCGCAAACCCTTTTTTTGATTCCATTTTTTTCATTCTCAGTTTTTTATTAGTTGCTTGTTTGATCTCACGTGCTTGAGAGAGTGATGATCCATGTCACGGTGAGTGTATCGCTTGCTCCTTTTGCGATAGGTGAAAAGGTCTGGCGCGCTAGCATATCTCCTGAGGTAGCGGCGTTGAACAGACCGCTCTCAGATATGACGCCAGTACCGACACCGGGGTCGAATGATGCTTGCAGTTTCACCTGCTTGCCCGAACTGGTGGTGTATTCAGCTTGCGGATCCTGAATTCTGGCCAATTCTAGCTGAAGGGCAGTATCAGCAGGTGCAGGCGACGTGAGGCCCGTTCCTATTCCGATATAATTCCAAGGATTGGTTGGCGTTATTGATCCGTCATGAGGGGCAATTCTATAGGCTACTCCTTCCAGCCCGGCATCAACTATCAGGTTATCGAGATGCCTCTCATCCTTTATCAATCCCTTCTCGTCGTAAAGAACAATGTCTACTCTTCCGTGAAGCTGTAGGTATTGCCCCGGGATATAGTCTCTATCCAAAGAAATTGGGGCCTGGAAAATGGCCCCAGGAATAAAAGAGACAGCCAATACCAGCGTTCCTAATACTATCGCTCCCAGTCCGAGAGCTAGTCCGGCAAATTTTGTGTACACGAGACATGGTATAGTGCTGTCTTATTTAAATCTATGTTTAAATCTGTTTACCTTCCGCAATTGGGGCATTCTAACATTATTTTTTTTGATTTGAGAAATGCAACCACGGCTGAACCGCATTCTGTACAATAATATTTGAAACGATGCTTTCGGAGGCTCTTGTAGTACATTGCCTGAAGCCAATTTACCCGTCTGCTTTTTAACCTGTATTTGCCGTCGGAAAGGCCCATTTCATAATAATATACGTGCCACTTCTTTTTGGTCCCTTGACGATGGTGCAGCTTCCGACCCCTGTGAATGTAGCTTTTTGACACGGAAATGATGATTTTTTGCATTTTCGAGCAGACCTATCTGATACCTCTTTGCTTCGACGTGCTAAGTCCTGATGTGTGTAGGTAATCATTACATCTCCGCTCAGCGATATTGGCAGCGATGTCATGAGCAAAAACCAGGAATGGGTCAAATTTCTTTCTAACAATGTTGCAAGACTTCAGGTGCTTCGTCTGGAATTAGGCGGATAGACGTTCAAAAGTAACCGGCCCCCATAACAGCCTCTGGATAGTAACACAAGGGTCCAAGATGGGTATAGTCGATATCAGCGAGTATTATCATAATACGATATCTCGCTAGTACTTGAGTATTGGCTCGACAGTGTTTAAACATAGTTAGGTGCCTAATTAGGAAACTAATTGATAGACGGGTCCCAAAAAAACTTTTAGAAAATGAATTTCTTGACACGAGATATCATGCGTTGTCATCGGAGTAGCCTTCAACTTGGCTTTGTAAATATGTCAAATCCGTAAATACTTGCAGAGCGCGTATTGGATATGATGCCCTCATTCCAAAGAGTGGCCAACAAGCGAGATCTGAAGGAAGGCGGTTTGATGAAAGTAGACGTTGGCGGTACACCCATTGTCTTGGCCATGGTAAGCAGCAAGGTCTATGCGATGGACGCAGTCTGCTCCCATGAAGGAGGCCCACTGGAAGACGGAACCTTGGACGGCTACGAACTGAAGTGTCCATGGCACTACGCAATATTTGATGTGCGGAATGCAAGGGTTTCAGAGCAGACAACATGGGCGTCAGACTTGAAGTCCTATCCAGTGCAAGTGGACGAAGGCACCGGTGATATTTCAGTCAAGCTGGAACCGGTACGCCAGGAAGATACTACGCAGAAACAATCAGGTGAACAAGAAAAGACTGCCAAAGCCCTCGAAAACGATAAGAAGTTCTATGAAGAGGAAGAACGCAAGGCTCACGGCAAACTGCCTCTCAAACTCATATCAAAGGAAAAACTCGAAGGAACAGATATCATGACTTTCAAGCTCGAAAGAGATGATATGGATTTTTCTGCGGGACAGTTCGGATATTTCAAGCTCGAAGGCGTTAAGAACGACCCGAGGGGTCCAATTAGGCACTTTTCATTTGCGTCTTCGCCTACAGAAGAGGAGTATCTAATGATTAGCACGAGAATAAGAGATACGCCGTACAAGAAAAAGCTGGCATCGCTTGAAATAGGATCGCCTATCCAGACTTGGGGTCCGCAAGGCGAATTTGTTTTGCATGATGATAATTCAAAACCGGCTGTCTTCCTGTCGGGCGGAATTGGAGTTACGCCCTTTCGGAGCATGATCAAGTATGCGACTGACAAGCATCTGCCAATGAAAATAGTCATGTTTGACTCGAACCGGGATGAACGAAATATCTTGTATAGGCATGAATTCGATCGATGGGCTTCGCAGAATAGGAACCTGAACGTAATTTATACGGTCACAGATCAAAATCCATCGGTATGGACAGGCGAAAAAGGAAGGATTAACAAGGAAATGATAAACAGACATGCTAATGAAGAAACCCTTGCTAAATCAATTTTCTATGTCTGCGGGCCGCCGGCAATGCTAGATGCGATGCACAGGCTACTTCAAAAGGATCTTCAAATTCCAAAAGAAAGGATCAAGATAGAAGAGTTCACAGGATACTAAAGCCTATTAGAAATACGCACGTAGAATTTATGAATGTTCTTTAACATCCGGTTCTCTCCTCCGATATTGAACTCTTACCTTCTGCTTTTTCCCGCTCGCCTCGTTTCTATGCTCAGGGACTGCACTATTCGCCATCATCTCTAAAATGTAGGCCATGTTTCGCTTTTAGAAAGTAATAATTCCTAGACAGAAGAAAAAAGTTATAGAAGGATCGAAATGCTTTACTGACATGAAGACTTCGCAGAAAATAATCATAGTAGCATCATCAGCTCTGATTCTTGCATTATTCTTTGGTCTTGCTCGAGCGCAGCTTATATTCTTCCCTTATTTCACACCTACGAAGATCGAATTTCATGGGTTAGAAGATCAATACCCAGTTAACGGCTCAATGACTTACACGATTTCTTTGAAGGGATATGGCTCTAATTGCATTGGCTTTACTGCTCAAACTCTTCGCAACGAGAGTTCGCTTGCTGGAGGGGAGGAGCGAGTCGCGTATTTTAGCAAGACAGATGATTGCAGGAAAATAAGCATTTCTCAGGGGGCATACAATTATAGCCAAAACTTTTCATATAGTGGTCCCGTTGTCCTAGAACTCGGCGACTATAAAGTCAAGGTCAATGTATTCGACCAGATAACAAGGCAGAACTATACTGATATGAGGGCCTTTGTCGTTAGATAATACCTTATAAGTGAATTTAAATATACATTTAAATAATGCAGGCATCTATGTAAGAGACATGGAAATAGGAAAGAGGAGTATTCTGATCACCGCTCCAGCATTTGCCGCCTTTTTACTGGGCGCTTTGCTTTTAAGCGGCAGTATTCCGAACACTCCCGACAAATTCGGCGAAACCATGAAGCCAACTGGCTACGTGACTCTGTCTGTAGTCAGGGATGGAAACGAGATTTACCACTACGAAGACCACAACCTGATAACCGACGCTGGCAAGGACTTTATTGCTGTACAGCTTGGGCAGACTGCCGGCCTCGGAATCAACGGCGCGAACTTCATCGCACTCAGCAGCGACAGCGGAGCTCCAAATGCAGCCGACACGACTTTGACGGGTGAGATCAGCACTAATGGTCTAACAAGAGCACAAGGCGCTTATGTACACACTGCAGGAACAGACAATTGGACAATTTCAAAGACGTTCACTGCTACCGGAACACTAAATAACGTTCAGAAGGCGGGATTATTTACGCTTCCCGCTCTCGGAACAATGATGGCTGAAAATACATTCGCTTCAGTAAACTTGGCAAATGGCGACCAGCTGACAATCACGTGGACGATCGACTTAGGCCTGTAAAATAAGGTCTAATCCCTTTACTCTTTTTTATTTTTGTAGAGAATCATGGTAAATCCTGCAGCATCCAAATACTATCGTCATTTTTAAATAGAGTTTAATATCATGGAAGTTTGTGTCAAGGGGAGTTAGGATTGCGATAGTTGCAGGTATAATTATCGCAATCGCGGCGGGGGCTACCATTGTGGCAGTTTTCGCGCCGCAAAGCACCACGCAGCCTCCTGTAGATAATGGCAATAATACAAGCACCCAGCCACGCCAGCTGGTGGTAAATCTTAATGAAAACTTGACAGTGCAAGCTAAATAAATTTAAATGTAGATTTAATTATACTATAGTAGTGCAGAGCCGTACGAATGAGAAGGGCCCCCGCCACCGTTGGCAGGACTACGAGACGATAAAGCAGGAAGTTGTCGCCATTCTCACGAAACAGCCAGACGGCATAACAGGTGCCAAGATAGCGGAGCTTGTCGGCATCACCCAAGGCGCCATGTCAAAGTACCTCTCTATGCTCAGCGTTGACGGGATCATTACAAGCCGGAAGGTCGGGGTCGCTAAGCTGTGGAAGCTTGTCTCAAATTCTGAGAGAACCGATCTGTTGGCAGACAAGTTAGGCTCTGACTCCGT
>DASYSB010000042.1:0-10610 GCA_036003785.1 Nitrososphaera sp. | reverse complement strand
GTGGGCTATTACGAAAAATTAATAGAGAAATTTGGAGAATTTGATCTTGCAAGCTATTGGGGCCCGCTCGCGTCGGCCAAGTCAAGCGAATGGATAGCAAACGCGACGGAATACACACTTGAAAACGAGCGGCCTAACCTTCTTTTCGCCTACATTCCACATGTCGATTATTCCGCGCAGCGTTTTGGCAAGCAATCAGGGCAGGTCAAAGACGACCTGAAAAAGGCTGATGAAATAGTTGGCCGGATTGTGGAGAAGACAGCTGAACTGGAGATCGCAAATGAAACGGAGTTTATTATAGTGTCAGAGTACGGATTTAATGACGTCACTGGTGCTGTTCCTCTGAATCTTGTGCTGAGAGATGCCGGCCTTCTAGAAGTTCGCACGATACGGGGCAAGGAATACCTTGACTATGAATACAGCAAGGCTTTTGCCATGGTAGACCACCAAGTGGCACACATTTTCATCAAGAATGGTTTTGTTAATGATGCAAGGAAAGTATTGGAAGCAACAGCGGGCGTTGAAAGGGTGCTTGATAGCAGAAGCAAGAAAGAGCTTTTCATAGACCACGAGCGGAGCGGCGAGCTGGTCGCCATTTCAGAAAAAGACAAGTGGTTCAGCTACTACTGGTGGCACGACGAAAGCAAGGCGCCGGATTTTTCCCGCAGGGTGGACATACACAGAAAGCCAGGATACGATCCTGCCGAGCTGTTCGTGGACCCGAAGACAAGGTCGATACCGGTTGATGCAAGCCTGATCAGGGGTTCACATGGCAGGCCGCCAGACCTAGAAACTGGCGAAGGCCTCGCATTTTATGCTTCAAGCAAAAAACATGGCATAGCCAAGTCGGGTGTTGCGAAATGTGTAGACATCATAAAGTGTCTTGAGGCATGAAGTATTCCATCACGCTTGCTCCATTTAGAAAGATAGATCCTATAGATCAAACAATTGCTAATCTGTCCAAACAGGGATTTGACGCAGTTGAGATGTTTGGCGAGCCGCAAGAAATGGATCTTGCGAAGTTGAAAGATATCTTCAGCTCGTACAATATGCCTGTCTGCGGCATAACAGGCATGTGGGGATCTATAAGCAAGGACGGCTGGAAGCGCAAGCTCTTGAGCGCCGATCCGGCACTGGTACAGGCTTCCGAGCGATATGTGCAGGAATGCATCAGGATGTGCAACTTGCTTGGGGGCAAGGAGATGAATGTCTGCTTGTTTGCAGACGACCGGCCGGGGTTTGACAAAACGCATGGATTGATTTCTCCAAAAGAAAAAGAGCATATCATGGCAAGGGTAATTCCAATAATGAAAAGACTCTGCAAGGATGCTACGACTTACGGCGTCGAGCTATTGCTGGAGCCGCTCAACCGTTATAGCACTCCATATTGTGCTACTGCAAAAGATGCAGCTGCCATAGCCCAGAAGGTAGATTCATTGGGTATACTACTTGATACGTTTCACATGAACATTGAGGAGGACTCGTTTGAAGACGCAATACAGAGTTCCGGCCAGCTCCTGCGGCATACACATTTTGCCGACAACAATAGGAAGATGCCGGGTTTTGCACACATAGACTTTTCGACGATTGTGAGATGCCTGCTTGAAATAGACTACGATAGCTACGTCAGTTTCGAACCCAACATCCTGGACCGGAATTATCAACATGCAACAAAACGCGGTCTTGAATTTGTGAAACTAATAGAAATGGAGATGCGCAAGGCTGCTGCAGCCTGACGCATGGGCAGGCATCTAACCGTCAGAAAACCTCTTGTTCCGGTTATCTGTTTCTTCTTTTTGTGACTTTCCCCTCAGGGACTCTATGCTATCAACAGCTGGCCGCATTTCTTTGACTTTAGTATCTCGAAGGCATACAATATTAGGGGCACAGAATTTAAGACGGGAGATTAGCCTGAAACTATATTCTATTTGTTTTTTCGGTACTACGTAAATAAAAATCACAGCAATTCTTCTGTGTCATCAGTAGCCAAAATCATAGAAGTCATTGGTATCTCAAACAGGGGATGGGAAGATGCTGCGCAGACAGCGGTAAGTGAAGCCAAAAAGACGATGCACGGAATACATGGGATAAAGGTTCAGGACATGACAGCAGATGTAGATAGTTCAGGCAAGATCTCCAAATACAAGACTACTCTCAAGCTATCGTTTGGATGGAGCACTAGTCAAAGCCCGCAGTCCTTAAATCCTGATGCAATATAGCATTAGTGTTGCTCGAGCAACTCTTGCTTCAAGGCGCGACTGAAATCGCGGTGATAGCCGCTGCAGTAATCATCGGCCTGATCGCGCTATGGATAATTGTCACAATCCCAGTGTGGATAGCTGCCAAGATCCTTACTCTGGGCAGGGCCAAGTTCACCCGCGCGATGCTGGTGACCGCGGCAGGCCCCATAGTTTACGGCATAGTATTTTTCATTTCTGCCGTTGTTTTGACCGTTGCACTTGGCGACTCGACAATGCCGGCCATTATAGCATTTATCCTTGCGTTCATTGCTTGGATAGGAGTATTCAAGAAGGGCTTTGACACGGGCTGGATCCGCGCCCTTGCCATAGCCATACTTGCAACAGTGGTGTTTGCAGTTATTGGAGTAATAATCACGCTGATAACCCAGGCAATAGTGCCAGGGGCCCCGTCGATAACGCCTTTCCCGCTCCAGCAGGTCTAGCTACTAGCTACTGCGCAATGTTGTATTGGCGCTCGGCCCACTCTACCAACGACAGCATGTCCTTTGCGACATGATCTGAATTTTCCTCTGCCACTCCCTGCATCTCTGGGGTGGCAAGGACCGCGATACGAAGCTCGCCCTTGAGCCTGCCTTTCATCGCCTTAGCGGTGGACGAGAGGAACCGCAACGACCCTTCGCCGGACGAAAATATACAGACAAGCATCAGGCCGTGTTTGCTACCCCAAACGCGCGACATGTAGCGCTGAAAGTCAATATCAAAGAAAGGATCAATCTGGTCTTCGACGTCTCCGATGTAAAGCGAGTCCCAGCCAAGCGCAGAAAACGACACGGCCGCGCTCTTTGCAACATGGATCTTGTCGCCAGAGCCCGCAACGACGAGCACGTGGGCATTTGCTTTTTGCTCAGATGGCCGGACATTGAATTTTACCAAATCTATAAGCTCCATCAAGAGGTTGAGAAGGAATGCCCGTTCGGTCTTGTCAAGTCTACCCCTGCTATACAATTCGCCTATCGTGTTGACAGCTGGAAGGATAACGTCTGTCAGCACTCTAACTTGGTCAATGTCAGAATTGAGGACGCTTAGGAGGATCCTGCGCGCCAGATCTTCTTCGCCAGCCAGAATAGCGCTTATCAGCTTTTGCTGCACTTGTATGTAATTGATTGGGAACTCAATGTCCGCGATGCCGGTTCCAAGAAACCAGACGTTCACATTGCCTGTCTTTTTCTTTTTCACGAGTCCCTTTGCGTGCATGACATCTAGATATTTCGTAATCGTCATCCTGTTGATGCCTGTCTTGTCCGCTAGTTCAATCCCCGAGAGGCCGGTGCTAGCATACTGCAAGGCATCGACTATTTTGCGCTTTACCTCGTCGAGAGTGTAACGCCGGTACACGAGAGCTTTTCACAATCTGCACGAAATAAACTTTGCATGTCTGAAATGCTCTAAAAGATCTCGTTACTTGCGTTTTTTTATCGGCATCTTTCTGGAGCCCGATATTAAGTCTGTCAGCGCGTTGAACGCCTTGCCCACCTGGTCCATTTTGACAAGAACGATGGTATCCGTGTAGCAGCTAACTGTGTCTTCGACGTTTATGTGACGCCGGGCAAGCTGGTTGTAGAATGCGATGGCGCAGCCCGGCGTCTTGATTATTTCTTCGGGGCTGTGGACAATGATCGCGGCTAAGTCGTCTTCAATTTCCAGAACGTCGTCGTGGGCGAACATCGCCTTTACTTCATCAAGGAGCGCGTCGTCAAAAACAAGGGTGATCGACATGATGCTTTCCGACACACTGATAAAATTGCCAACGTTTTGCGTCATTGCCTTTGCAACCTTCTCGATCGTCTTTTTGCTCTTTTCCGCTGAGACCTTGGCGACATCTGTCCTGACACTTATCGTGCTGCCGGCAAGTATCAATGCTATCGGTTTTTCCGGCACGTCGTAGTCGCGCCTTGACCTTTTGAGCGCAGTGACTATGCTCTCGATACTAGTATTAGCGCTACGCATCTGATCTATCTGTGGTTTGATTATCCGGGCGAGCGCGCTGATGTTGCAGTAGTCGCGCTGGAGCGAATCTTGAAACGACAGATCGTTGTTGACGACCTCTTTTACAGCATTTGTTATTGACTTCTCATTGACCAGCATTGGTCATTATCACCCTGATTTAGGTCAATATTGACCAAAAAATATAAATGTAGTGCTTGAAACGCAACGGATGTAATTGGGAAATAACGGCAAGGTCGTTCTCGCCTACTCGGGGGGCCTGGACACTTCTGTATGCGTAAGATATCTTCAGACGCTGCACAAGCTCGACGTAATCACAGTCACGGTCGACTGCGGCCAAGAAGACGACTTTAAAGAGATTGAAAAGAAAGCCAAAGCCATTGGCGCGATAAAACACTTTTACATCAACGCGCGCGAAGAATTTGCCCGCGATTATGTCGCTCCAAGCATCAAGGCCAATGGTCTGTACCAGGGTAAGTACCCGCTTGCCACGGCTCTCGCTCGTCCGCTTATAGCAGCAAGGGCAGTCGAAGTTGCCAACAGGGAAGGCGCCACTGCCATAGCACATGGCTGCACCGGCAAAGGCAATGACCAGATTAGGTTCGACGTGACGATGCGCGCACTCAATCCAAGATTAAAGATAATTGCGCCTATCCGGGACATGAACTTGACTCGCGATGTTGAAATGAAGTTTGCAAAAGAGCAGAACATCCAGATAAGCACTGAAGCCAAGAAATACAGTATAGACCTCAACCTTTGGGGCAGGGCTGTTGAAGGCGGTAACATCGAAGATGCCGACTTTGAGCCGCCTGAAGAGGCATTCAAGTACATCGACTTCCAAAATGACAAAGTCGGGTACATTGAGATTGAATTCGACAAGGGCGTGCCTGTGGCCGCTGACGGTAAGCGAATGCCCCTCATTGATCTGATACAATACGTCAACGACAAGGCAGGCGGTCACGGTGTTGGAATAGTTGACCACATCGAAGACCGGGTAGTGGGCATAAAGTCAAGGGAAGTGTACGAAGCGCCAGCAGCAGTCACGATAATTGAAGCTCACAAAGACTTGGAAAAACTGGTGCTGACAAAACACGAGCTTGCATTCAAGCGGATGGTCGATGAACAATGGAGCTGGCTAGTTTATTCCGGTTTGTGGCAGGATCCGCTGCGAAATGACTTGGATAAGTTTATAGATGCGACTCAGGTCCGAGTTTCCGGAAAAGTCAAGCTGAAGATGCAAAAGGGATCACTTCGGGTGGTTGGCAGGGAGTCAAAATATTCCCTATACAAGAACGATCTGGCGACATATGCCGCCGGTTCTACCTTTGACCAAAGCCTGGCAAAAGGATTCGTTGAGCTTTGGGGTCTGCAGTCCATCATCGCAAATTCGGTGGCTGCTGATGCTACTTCAGACAAGACGCAACAAAAGGGGGTAAAAAAATGACAACAAAAGTTGAATGCCAAGAATGTGGAGCCGACATCAACATTCCAGAAGACGCGGTGGCTGGGGAAATAGTGACGTGCCCTGACTGCGGCGGCGACTTTGAGATTGCCTCAAAGGCAGGCGACAAAGTGGAGCTGAAGCCGGCCGAAACAGTAGGCGAAGACTGGGGACAATAATGGTAGAGCTTTCTATCATTTATGACAAAGTGCGCTTTGAAGAGAAGGTCCTGTACGAAAAGGCGCAAAACAAGGGCGTAAAGGCGCAGATAGTAGATGCCAAGACTGTGACGGTGAGCACGGCCAGCAAGAAGAGGGACTTTAGTTTTGGCGATGTTGTGATGCAAAGGAGCGTGAGCCACTACCGTGGACTATACCTCACTGCCTGCCTTGAGCACCTTGGGTTTAAGGTGGTAAACAAGTTCAAAGTAGCCGAGACCTGCGGCAACAAGCTGATAACATCGCTCGTTCTGGCCCAGAGCAATGTCCCGACACCCAGAACGCAATTTGCTTTTAGTGCAGAAGGTGCGCTTGAAATCATAAACAAGGCCGGATTTCCGCTCGTCTTAAAGCCAATAGTTGGCTCATGGGGAAGGGGAGTGTTCCCGCTCCGCGACGAAGAAACCGCAGGCATCGTAGTGGAAATGAGAGAAGAGGACGACAGCCCGCTTGCTCGCATTTATTATGTTCAGGAAATGATTGACAGGCCGCCGCGGGACATAAGGTGCATAGTTGTGGGGAACACCCTGGTCACCGCGATCTATCGCTATTCTGCTGAAAACGAATTTCGCACAAACGTCGCCCGTGGAGGCAAGGCCGAGCTTGCGCCAGTAACAAAGGAGCTTGAGGACCTAGCACTCAAGGCCGCAAAAGCTGTCGGTGGCGGCATCTTGGGCGTAGATATGATGGAGGACAAGAAGCGGGGACTCATTGTTCATGAAGTTAACAACACTGTAGAGTTCCACGGCGCCGCTAGCGTGTCAAAGTCAGATATACCCGGTGCAATGATAGACTATGTGGTCAAGCTTGCAAAGAAGTGATGACCAGTTCTGGTCATTATTGACCTGCATTAGGTCATATCTGACCAAAAAATATAAATGAGGATTTTTGACGCGAAAATTCTATAAGATGGACAGTTTTGTTGCAATAAAGGGGAAGAGCTAATAGATGAAAGTTGGAGTCGTTGGCGCTTCTGGATATGTAGGTGGTGAGCTATTGCGGTTACTAGTCACTCACCCAAAGGTAGAGGTGAACATGGTTACATCGCGTCAAAAGGCCGGCGAGTACGTGCACCGCGTCCATCCGAGCTTGAAGGGGTTCATTGACATCACCTTCTCGCCTATGGAAATGGATAAACTAGTAGACTCGTGCGACATCGTGTTTACTTCTGTGCCGCACGGCAAGGCAAACAAGATAGTCAAGGACCTGTACGACAGGGGGATGAAGGTAATAGATCTGTCAGCTGATTTCAGGCTAAAAAATCCAAAGGATTATGTCAAATGGTACGGCTGGGAGCACCCATTCCCTGATATGCTGTCAAAATCTGTTTACGGGGTGCCGGAGCTGCACCGGGAAGAGATCAAGAGTGCTCAGCTGGTATCATGTCCCGGGTGCATGGCAGTGACATCGCTCCTTGCGCTCAAGCCGCTGATTGAAAACAACCTTATCGACACGGATCACGTTGTGGTGGACAGCAAAATTGGCTCGTCAGGAGCCGGCCAAAAGGCCAACGCCGGCACACACCACGCGATGCGGTACGGCGTCGTCAGGCCATACAAGCCTGCAAAGCACAGGCACACTGGCGAGATCGAACAAGAGCTATCAATGATAGCCAAAAAGCAGGTCAAGATTAGCATGACCCCGCACGCGGTCAACATCGTCAGAGGAATACTGACAACCAATCATACGTTCATGAAGCGCCAGGTGGAAGAGCTCGAGCTGTGGAAGATGTATCGCAACTCGTACAAGGGTGAGCCATTTGTGCGCTTGATTCGCGACAAAAAGGGCCTCTACAAGTTCCCAGATCCAAAGTTCGTGGTAGGCTCGAACTTTTGCGACGTAGGGTTTGACATTGACGAGTACAACCAGAGGATAGTAGCGCTTTCCGCTTCCGACAACCTCATGAAGGGCGCTGCAGGCTCTGCAATACAGGTCATGAATGTGATGTCCGGCTACGACGAGACAGAAGGCCTGAAATACACCCCGTTGACACCGGTATGATAGTCATCAAGATAGGCGGAAGTGTAGTCGATGGTCTGCACCCCTCGGCCCTCACAGACATCAAGGCTATAGCAGATAATGACAAACTTGTCTTTGTGCACGGCGGGGGCAGGGAAGTCACCGAAACTGCTACAAAGCTGGGCAAGGAGCAAAAGTTCATAGTGTCGCCTGGCGGTGTGCGCAGCAGGTATACGGACAAGGAGACCGCAGACATTTACACCATGGTCATGTCAGGCAAGATAAGCAAGGCGATCACCGGCATGCTCTTGCGCCAAGGGATCAAGGCAGTTGGCATTGCCGGGATTGATGGCGGCATACTAAAGGCTGAGCGCAAGAAAAAATTATTGATAATAAATGAGAAAGGAAGGAAGATGATGATTGACGGTGGTTATACAGGCAAGATAAATGCAGTCGACCCGGCATTGATACACACTCTGGTTGATAACGGATACGTGCCGGTGGTGTCGCCAATAGCGCTTAGCGAGGAATACGATTTCCTTAATGTCGATGGCGACAGGGCCGCCGCATACGTGGCAGGCGGCGTCAAAGCCGACAGGGTGATATTCATCACAAACGTCAACGGGCTAATGCTAAACGAAAAGCTCGTCACGGGCATGACGCTTGAACAGGCCAAGGCAGCTTTGCCAAAGATAGGATTTGGAATGGAAAAGAAGGTGCTTGCCTGCACAGAAGCAATCGAGATGGGCGTTAAAGAAGCGATAATCGCGTCCGGTCAGGTTGAAAAACCCATTTCTTCGGCCATTGCTCATAATAACTGCACGGTGATAACGCCAAAATGAACGGCGAAGACCAATACGTGGCCGCACTTTATCAGAGGTTCCCGGTGAACCTTGTTAGGGGCAAGGGTACCCGGGTATGGGATGCTGCCGGCAAGGAATACATTGACTGCATGGGAGGTTATGGGGTCGCGCTTGTGGGGCACTGTAATGATAGGGTGGTAGCTGCAATCAAAAAACAGGCAGACACTCTCATCACCGCCCACATGTCTGTGTATAACGATATGCGGCTAAAGTTCATGGAGAAAATGTCGACTCTTGTGCCTCCCGGGCTGAGCAAGATGTTTTTTACGAACAGCGGAGCCGAGTCCGTGGAAGGCGCATTAAAGTTTGCGCGCAAGTACACTGGCAAGCATGGGATAATAGCGATGAACGGCGCGTACCACGGCAAGACATTCGGCGCGCTTTCTGTCACCTACAATGAAAAGTACAGGAAGTCATTCATGCCACTTCTGGATGGAGTCAAGTTCGTTCCCTACAGCGACCCGAGCAGACTGGAAGAAGCTATTGATGAAACGACGGGAACTGTGATTCTTGAACCTATACAGGGCGAGACCGGCATTATTGTGCCTCCAGACGACTTGCTGCCAAAAATAAGGGAAATCTGCAACAGGCGCAGCCTTGTTCTGGTATTTGACGAAATCCAATCAGGGCTTGGAAGGACAGGCAAGATGTGGGCCGGCCAGAACTGGAGCACCACACCAGACATAATGTGTCTTGCAAAAGGCATCGCCGGCGGAATACCTATGGGGCTCATACTGGCAAAGCCGGAGATAATGGAAGCGACAAAGCTTGGCGAACATTCATCGACGTTCGGCGGCAGCCCTATAGCGTGCGCTGCAGGCACTGCAACCCTTGAAGCGCTGACTGACGACAAGCTCGTTGAAAACGCCGCAAAGATGGGCAGGCAATTTAAGGAAGGCCTGAAACGTCTAAAGGAAAAACACAAAATAATCCGCGAAGTGAGGGGCCTTGGCATGATGCTCGGGGTAGAGCTCCGTTTTGAAGTAAAAGACATCCTTTTTGACGGAATCCGCAACGGATTACTGATGTTATATTCGGGAAGAAACATCATAAGACTTCTTCCGCCACTTGTGATGGATGAAACGACGATTTCCCGCGTAGTTGATATAATGGACGACATACTAAGAAAAATGTCAATACAAAAGGGTCTAGAACCTTCTTCTAACGTAGATTGGACAGATCCGAAAGATCCGAGATAGTCTAGTGCAGCGGCTACCTTAAACAACCACAGTTATTCAAAGCCACATTCAAGCCAGTCCTAGAAATTCTAGGCTGCTTCTTCCAATAGCCATATACGAACAATCCGGCGCCAACTAGTAATTTTGCTTGGAACTTCTTGTTTGGGAAAAAGGAGTCGATGATCAGCGTAATGAGATTGCAAGCCGGATCTTCATTTCGAGCTTTAAGTGCGTCTTCAATCCTGACCACTCGTCGCCTTCGATAATGTGGTTGTTTCAAGGGGACAAGTGCTACGGTCATTACAACTACTTAGACGAAGTATCTTATAGCATTTACCCAACGAGTAATAACCATGGCGGGGGTTATATGTCCTTGAAGCGCCGCTTATAGACGGTTTTGGACCACGGCCAACGGCTTCTATCGATTGCTTCGATGACAACATCATGATATGGAAGATCATTAACGACGCTATCCAGAATCACGCCGCTAGCTGTTCCGGGCGCAAGCGATAGTGTTTGCTTGCTGTTTTGTTCCCATGTAAGATATGTCCGTCCCACCCTAAAGCGATAAGCGTAATTGGTTTGACTGAGATTTTGAACAGTCATGCGTTCCTTGAATCGAGCTTCTTTTGGACTAATCTTGACATCAAGAAGGGGCTTTTGACCTTCGCCTTGACTTTTCTTAGAATAGTAATAGGCGAAGAACCAACCGAAGATTGCGGTCGCCGCCACACCGATGACAATTG
>DASYSB010000041.1:0-16964 GCA_036003785.1 Nitrososphaera sp. | reverse complement strand
TTCCATGAACATTGTGCCGTGCTTCTTCAAATGCCGCAGCAACAGTATCACAATTTTGGTAGGTTGCTGGTAACATACTTGCCGAGGATATCTGTCTCAATGTTAACACTTTGGCCCTTGCGCCTTAACCCAAGCGTCGTTACCATCAAGGTATGGGGTATGAGCGAAACGGAAACACGATCGCGCTGAACATCGACCACTGTGAGGCTGACGCCGTCAACTGCTATCGAACCTTTTGAGACAATTGATTTTGCCAGTTCTTTGTCTAGCTTTATCCAGATCTTCGTTTCGGACGGCAAGTTTTGTATATCCTCAATTATGCCGGTGTCGTCCACATGACCCAGGACGAAATGGCCCTCAAGCCTGTCGCCAACTTTTATGGACCTTTCGATGTTCACCATGTCGCCCGACGTGACATTGCCAAGGTTTGTCCTTCTTATTGTTTCGGCTACCATCTCAAATTCCGCCTCGCCTTTTGACAACCCTGTCACTGTGAGGCAGGCGCCGTTTATGCAGACGCTGTCGCCGCGCTTAAGGTTACGCCCAAGCCTTCCAAGCCGGATCTTGAGGGTGGTGTCGGCTCCTTTCTTGCTCCTTGAGACTGACCTGACTTTGCCCATGCCCTCCACGATGCCCGTGAACATCCATCATGTCTAGTGGATTTTGAATATTTAACATCAACTCTAACAATCATCCGGGCCCTTCAGGCGAGGACAAGTAGAGGTTCTTCCTGTTTGTTTCTCAGATTGCTTCTGTGGCTAGCATTTCTAGGGTGGCTTCGAAGCTTCACCCCGCAACAGGGACACCACACGCCTGGCCAATTCATGAACATCATGCAAGTCTGGCATCGTTTCTGGCCAAGAGAATATCGTCCCACGCCAGCTTCTGCCGGCGGCCTAAAGGCCCTGTGACGTTCGCATATTCCTTTGCAAACCAAACTATCTGAAGACCTGTTGTTATCTTTGTTAGCGTTCCATATATGATGGACTAATTATCCCAGCTGATAATTATGCTTGATATTTACGATTAGCTATAGTTAAGGCATGTCTAGCAAGTCAAGTGAAGACCTAATCTGAACCACCAAGCTTTTAATCCACTAAATGTACAATCTTCTAATGGAGTATCAACGCATCCATCAAGATATCATGAATCTGGACCCACAGATACGACTTGTCACCATTTGTGATATCAGTGGCAAGATAATTTTCTCTGACCACAGGTCTGGTGTGAAAAATCTTCTGACTCCAGAAGAAAGCAAGAGATCGCTTGAAATGGCAGTCAATGGATGGAAAGAACGAAGTAAGCTGTCTTCAAAGATTGGAAGGGGCAAATATGTTTTAGCAGAATATGAGAAGATCAAGCGTATCACAATGCCTTTGGGCGATGATATTCATCTTCTCTACATAACCACTGAGCCTGGAGCGGATCATGACAGGATAATACAGGGACTTACCAAAATAGCCGGAAAGATCCTGATCAAGAAATAACCAAGCGAATGGATGCAATTGGAAGTGTCACGGCAAAAAATGCAGTTATTGTAATGCTCTTTCCCGATATACTATGATAATTGCCTTGTGACCCCAAATTTTCCTTTACCGCCTTCGGTTAGCATTGCTAGGCCCTTATCAATGTCCTACACAAGTTAACGTTTACACCATCTTTGCTAGAGAATTTCTAGTTTATTAATTGAAAATATATGCTATTCTTATATCCTCGGATAGTCATAGATAAATAGTTGTGAAATATTCTGAATCTATGGAAATTTCATTAGAGTCGAATCGTAATAAAGCTGATACCGACGCTAACACTTTTCCAACCAGCATTTCGGCCTTGCTCGCATCTCCCATAGGGAATGCAATGAACACTGACGTAATAATTCGTGAGGCCGATTCAACGGTTCAGGAATCCATCGCGATAATAAGGGAAAAGAATCAGCGCAGTGTTCTTGCTTCCTACAAAGGAGAGGTAGTGGGCTTGGTAAGCAAGACAGACATTCTTTACAAAGTCACTTTTGAAGGCAGAAACCCATCCAAGGTAAAGTTAAGAGAGATTATGACGAGTCCTGTGCTTGCGGTTGATCCGCAGACCACGGTAAAGGATGCCTTGGAGCTAATGAATAAGAAAAATGTAAGGCAAGTAATGGTTCACGCATACTCTGCTGTATTGGGGATGGTTTATCGAGAAGATATCTATAGAATGATGGAGACGATATCTCTCTGTTCCGAAGACACCGCGCTGCACGGGACACCAGTTTGCATAATCGACCAGAAGGCTATTTCGTTTGTCAAAGACATAAGTAAAGCAAAGTTCGTTTGTGCATATTGCGAATCTACATTTGATACAAATGAAGCGTTATCTAGGCATATTGACCGATTGCACATTGGCGCCGGCGTTCTAGAAGGCGATGTGCGGCGGATGATGGATTGAGGAGACTGGCATGATAATTGTGGGCGACATAAGTTAAATGCCATTAACGTCGACTCAGAGAATAGCACTCGAAGCTTCTATAAACAGTGCGGTTTCTAATATTCCAAATCTGTTAGACAAATGGAATCAGACATCATACATAAGGAAATATGAGATCGAAAATATCAATGAATTCGTTTATGGATACGTAGTTGGGTTCATATCGAACGCTTTCCATAACATAATGTTCATTTCTGAAGGAAGAATTGCTACACGCGACGATTGGCAGGAAGCTGAAGGAATGATTTTTAGACGTCTACCTGAAATAAAAAATACCATAGGAAGAGAGATTTACTACCACCACCGACTGCGATAATAGAAGGCCTTGATTCCTCGCAGCGATTGATAGTACAATGCTTAATTGCAATCACTAGCATTGTTCTCCCATGTGCCAGACAGCTGTGTTTTATGGTGAAGCCCTAGCAAAATACGGGTTTGGTGGCTCTCATCCACTCGGTAGCGACAGGCTGGACGCATTCTGGGGCAAGCTGCAAAGCGAGAATATTGGCAATGTCGTGGTGGAAGAACCTGTGCTTGGAAGCGACCGGGACGCGCTGTCGTTCCACGACAAAGAGTATGTTGATCTTGTCAGGGTGTCGTCAAAGCGTGGCGGCGTTTTGCTTGACAGGGGCGACACGCCGGCCTTCAAGGGCGTTTTTGAGGCGTCGCTATACGTCATTGGCTCGACCCTAGCGGCGCTCGACTATGTGATCGGCGGCATAGATAGCAAGGGAAGAAAAGTCGATCACGCCTTCAACCCGATCGGAGGACTGCATCACGCCCGGCGTGACATTGCCGGCGGCTTTTGCGTATTCAACGACATCGGAGTAGCAATTTTGGCAGCGCGTGAAAAATATGGGATAAAGCGGATTGCGTACGTAGACATTGACGCGCACCACGGCGATGGTGTCTTTTACGAATTTGAAGATGATCCATTGTTGTTCTTTGCAGACATTCACGAAGACGGCCGATATCTGTATCCGGGCACGGGCTCTGCTTCGGAATCAGGCAAAGGTGTGGCAGAGGGCACAAAGCTAAACATACCAATAGAATCTGGTGCAGACGACAAGGAGTTCATACAAGCATTTGACAAGATCGAACATTTTGTGGATAGTGCTAAGCCAGAGCTAATAATATTGCAGTGTGGCGCCGACGGGCTTGCCGGAGATCCTATAACTCATCTGCAATACACGTCGCAGGCGCATAAACATGCGGCCGACGTGTTGCATGAGCTGGCTCACAAGCACTGCATGGGACGGATAATTGCTCTTGGCGGGGGCGGCTACAATAGGACAAACATTGGAAGCGCCTGGACGGAAGTCGTAAGGTCGTTCACAGGTCAATGACTTTCATAATGCTCTCTTGTCCAAGATGTTCGAATTTCTTTTTACATACATCACGCTATCTAGCTATCTGCGGCATATCACTTGAAACAGATAAATAATGCCATTTGGCCTCAGGAAGAAAAAGGCACAGGTTACGGTAGATAGGCAAAGACAGGTGGATATTTGCTATGCTACCAGGCAGCTGGAGCAGGGCAACCTGTCATCTGTTGCAGTGAGTGATCCAGACAAGCCTATTGTCTTGTCGTTCCAAAATATATCGCTTGCAGAACCTAGGTTGGCTCAAGGAACCTTGGAAGGCGGAATAAAAGAGAAGATAGCAAAAGGTTTGTACTTTTATGTTGGTCAGGCGCAGGACCCGGGCCTCGTTGAAGAGCTGGTACAACTTGACGTTGGCACGATGACAATCACGTCAGATGGGATAGCTTTTGTCGGCAGGTCTAAGCACATCAGTATAGATTTTGGTGACATCGATTCCATGGGGCACACGAACAATGGAATAACAATTTCTGCTAGAACGCACTTGCAAAGGCTGCGCTTTGAAGGAGCCGATAAGGTTGTAGTTCCGCTGAAGGTGCAGGACAGGATGTACAACCAGCGCCTTTCAGGCAGGCTCATGCGGATTCTACTTGAAGCGGTGATGAACACGTCACTTGACAGAAGGAGATGAAGCTTGAGCAACTACTACATTCGATTGGGGATTTCACCTAGCGCCACTGAGGACGAAGTGAGGCAGGCCTACCACAGACTCGCCAAAATATTTCACCCTGACAAAAACAATGCACCAGATGCTACGACAAAAATGGCGGAAATCAACCTGGCGTACGAAACTCTGTGCGATGGCCATAGGCGCAAGAAGTATGATCTTGAAAACAACATCGATGCAACGAGAGGGGTTCAAAAGGATGTGCAGGAAGCTCGCAACTCATACACAGGTCCAATTTATGATGTCAGCTGCCCAACATGCGGATCCAAGGCAAGGATGGGTGATAGGTTCTGTTCACATTGCGGCACGTCTATGAGTCATGGCAGGTGCGTCCAGTGCAATTTTGTCAACAACTCTGGCACATTTGTCTGCTCGACGTGTGGCTATATTTTTGAACCGAAAGCTAACTCGTATGAGCAAAAGGAACAGCAGGATGACGACATTCATGACGATATTCACTATGAAGAAACTGGTGGAAGTGGTCAGGAAGTGACTGGGGACGACCTGTCAGAAATAATACGATGTCCCCACTGCAACGAGATCAATGTGTATAGCCGCGGGTCGTGCTGGCACTGCGGGCTGCATTTCGAAATAGATGAATTTGCATGACGGAATAGTGTCGTTTAATTATTCCCTTTTTTACCCGATACTTGTAGTTAGAATTAATGCCCCGCAAGAAAACATTTATCAGGAAATCGCGGCGGATGGTCTGCGACGCATGCGGCAAGGCAATTTCCAAAAATGATGTGTCCATCGCCAGAAAGTTTAACGGATTTAGTTATCATTTTGATTCTGATGATTGCTTGTTGATTTTCAAGAAATTGAGGGCGATGTATGGAAAGAATTTCTTCAGGAAGTTATCAGCTTAGCTCTGATATTCGTGTGGGTGTCGAAGGGTTGCCGAAATCTTGCGAATATGCGGAATACAACTTTAGCTGCTGACCGTGTTTGATCTTGTATCCAGTCAGTATCGGTTTTATCACTTCTCTATATTCATCCTTAAGATTCATGAGTGCTTCGGCTATGTTATCTGCTAGCAAAATATGGTTGTTATCTCCTAGATCCATAACTCTTCTGGCAAGGATAATGCCCGGTCCCCACACGTTTTGATTATTGTTGATGTCACTTACAACGAATACCGGACCTGAGCTGAGGCCGATTCTGACGCCTACGGCTTTATCTGAAGTCGCCTTCGCATTAAAAGCATAAAGCTTGCGGTGCAGCTGTATGCTCAACTGCAATGGAAGCTCTGGGTTTATCAAAAATCCAATGGCCATCCCGTCCCCGGTGGGAAGGACTATTTTCTTGTCCTTTGGCACCCTACTGTAGGCATCGCAGGAACCAATAAGCGCATTCAAATCTTCAATTTTTCCAATCTGCTTTTCAACGGAAAGAAGAGGGTCGGATAGCCCAACTATATCTATAAAGAAAAAGTTGGCATTTACAACGCCCGGCTGCAAGGCATAAAGAACGTGAGAACCATAAATGTCGCCGAGCTTTCGATACGTATCAAGGCAATGAGGATGGAATGGGGATTCTGATTCCGCATTGGCAATTGCGCCTATGATGGGTCCGTTACATAATTTACATACGAGGTCACCTCGAGACACCTTGGTATCTTGTGCGAATTGCAAGTTGCCGTCTTCTTTGATCTGAAATCTTATCCACTTAGGTGTGATATGAGCTGTTTTGAGAGAAAGAAGCCTGACACTCCTGTGCACTTCATCGCCCGAATCGTCAATTCTTAGCTGGATGATTCCATCAACCAATGATCCCAGCGTATCAACCGTCGGTGCCGAAGGGTTGCCTGTAATCGCAAAGAGGGCGATTGCGTCGGTTAACTTTAAGAGGTCATAAAGTTCTGCCACAAACTTTTGCACTGTTTCATTTGGGAATCTTGCAATCATATCTGTAAGCGAATCGAGGACTACTCTCGTTGTCGATTGACTGGTTTGCCCCGATCGCGGCAACAACCTTGCAATACGTTCAAGCAAATCAGATAGGCTTTCAAATTGACTTAGTCCTGGTTTTTGACCAGAGAACAAGCTTACAAATGCTGGAGCTTTTGATGTTGGCTTTGCAAAATAAGAATCAAATCTTGCTTGCGTAAGTGCTTGGCTGCAATTTATGTACAAGGAGTGATCTTCAGTGGAGACGCCCTCTTTGAGAAATTGTATGCTGTAGGCAGTCTTGCCTGAACCTGAGGGCCCGACCAGCAGCATGATGGATTTTGGGAAGTCACCAGACCCTGAAAAAAGCTGGTTTTGGCCTGGAATGAACATCTTCTTATTTTCAATCAGGAGTTATCGCTTTCCCATGGTAATTCAGAGTTTGGTTGTGATTGCGTTGACTAATGCTTCCAGTTGTTTTGTAAAAGGATGAGCGGGGTACCTGAGGGCGGTAAGGAATTCTTTTCTGCTGAATTGTATATCGCAATAGCAAGGTATGGCGGAAATTACATCCATCTTCGTTTCCTTTGATAGCATATTTTCAGCACTGTCAATTTCATGATTATCTATCATCAAATCATTCTGGCCCCTACTTTCTGTTGTTTCAGCGTGACTGGGAAGGCAATAACCTGCGACCCGGTTAAACAAGAGAAATGATCTTGTTCCGTATTTTGTTAAGGAACCATAGATTTCAGATGCAAGTCTTTTTGTTCCTTCTAAATCGATGTCACCCGTCTTCAGCGTCAAGAAGAGAGTGTCTGCCACGGCAAGGGCGTTTATGGACCAATATCTGATGCCAGGGCTGGTATCTATGAGGATATAATCGAGATCATAGTCTCTGATTAAGTTCTCCCGAAGAAGGATGAATCTTCTCAGCTGCGATTTTGAGCTATCTGAGGTGGTGGCTTCTATCTTGTATACCTCTTCCTTCTTTACGTTGCAGAATGCTATCCATAACTTCCCTTTGATTTCCACTGCATTGTCAAACTGTTTGCCGTAATCCTGTATGCTATCTGTAACTGAGGTCATGACTTCGTCCGCTTCCGCTTGGCCAAGAAGGTAGTCATTTAGCCATTTCTTCGGCTGTTTCTGGAAATAGGCCAGAAGACTTGGGGCATAAACATCCAGATCCAGCAATGCCACTTTGAAGTCCCTCTTTGCTAAGAGAGCGGCACAATTTGATGCGATCGTTGTTTTGCCTGTGCCACCCTTGTACGAATGAAAGGCAATGCTCTTGGCGGCCATAGCATAACTCTATGAAACTAGA
Organism: Nitrososphaera sp.; assembly: GCA_036003785.1. GTDB lineage: Archaea > Thermoproteota > Nitrososphaeria > Nitrososphaerales > Nitrososphaeraceae > Nitrososphaera. The sequence goes on along the minus strand of DASYSB010000041.1, from coordinate 9,233 downwards.
ATATAGCGTTTCTCTCTTTTTGTATTAGTCATAGATGCTTCCGTCGTGGGACTAATCTTTTGCTTTTTCTTCCTTTTCCCGGCTGGATGACCAGCGTCGGCTGTAGATTTCATCCTTGAGTCTGAAACCCTTGAAAAGCTGAAAGTATGCCTGTCTTGCCTTGTTCTGCTTGTCTAGTTCAGACTGGATCCACAGTGATTCAAACATCGAAATGTTGGAGAACACAGTCGATTCGCTGTTTGAATATGTGGACAGACCTACCGCTTCCTGAAAAGTTTCTTTAGTATCATCATTCACTTCTAAAGTCAGAGTTATGACTTGGTCAATTATGAGCGTAGTAATTCTGGTTGGAAGAAGTTGTTGCAAGTAGTTTATTTGAATATTCTGGTAGACGTCCTTTAGTTTTGAATCGGATATTTCCTTAACGGTTTCATCATGCATCACGAGTATCCTTACTCTGATTCCATGTGCAGATACCTGGCCGATTTCATCAAGAATGCCTTCATGCTCTGCTATGAGAAACGAGTTCTTTGTTGAAAAAAGGATTGCAATCTCATAGATGGCAGATCTCACGAGATCGGATATGAGAGACTTGACACGAAGCGGATCCCTAATGGTCTCGATGAATTCTTCTCCCGTCCCTCTCCCGATTTCCATGATTCTCTGTCTTGCAGGAAGGGCCTTGTCGATCATGGTATTGACAAGAAATCTCTGGGCATCCACAAAAGACTGATTGACAATCCGCAACAGCTTCTCTTCGCCTTTCGCGGATGTCAGGTATCCAACGTATTCCTGCTCATCGGCTATCATGAAGCTGCCTGTCAGGAAGGCGGTGTGGAACAGTTCAAAATTATTCATCAGCTCTTTGCAATGCGGGAGGTTTTCCCGGCTGATTTCGGTGATGCACCGTAATATTGCCCCTTCACTCTTCAGAGCCTTAATCCTCAGGCTGTTTGCAGACAGGATTTTTGTCAACAAAGGAAGATTCCTGGCGTCAAAGTAGCAGTCGATACTTTTCTGCAGATTGGAAATGACTCCAGACATTGCGTTGAAGACGTCTTGGTTAGCGATGATCTGGACATCTTCGGGTTTTGCTGCAGAGGTATCCAACCTTGAATAGTTGTGACAATGAGCTTATAAAGTCACGTTCAAATCTGAACCCGAAAACAAATATTAGCTTGTATATTGTCCTAAGTTCCGTTGCCCATATTCCTCGACGTCCACAAGGTGCCTTTTACCGAAGACAACCTCAGAGAGCTTTGCAAATCCCCTCCGGACGAATTCGGGGTCACCCATGTGAATTTGTTTTACAACAAAGAAGCCAGCGTTTGTTTCTGCCTCCTGAACGCTCCAAGTTTGGATGCGGTTGAAAAGCATCACAAGAAAGTAAACATACAGTGCGAGTGGATCACGGAAGTAACAAACATCGTAAATGACGCATTCAAGATGAACTTGCCCAAATAGTCTGGCATCTCCAGATCCTTTAAAGCGATAACTTAAAAGAACCAATTTGTTGGATCAGTGTGCATGAGTTCTAGAAAGGCCTATGATGATGTTTTGAGGTTGATGCGCGAGCATCATGAATGGTTTGACAGGTCCATACCGCTCATTGCGAGCGAAAACGTTCCGAGCCCCGCGGTAAGGGAAGCTTTGATGTCTGACTTTGGAAACCGCTACGCGGAGGGCTGGCCTGGCGAGCGCGTGTACGCCGGTTGCATTTACATTGATCAGGTTGAATTGATATGCAACGAACTTGCACGCAAGGTGTTCCGTTCAGAGTTTGCTGACTGCAGAGCAACTTCGGGCGTTGTCGCGAACCTTGCTATCTATGCCGCGTTTTCGAACCCGGGCGATTGGATGATGGCTGCTTCAATACCGTCAGGGGGACACATCTCACATGGCAAGAAAGAGCATGCCGGCACTGCAGGATTGGTTCATGGATTAAACATCGAGCACTATCCCTTTTCCAAGGAAGAGATGACCATTGACGTTGATCTCACGAAGAAAAAGATAGAAGAGATGGGGCGCGACGGCAAAGCCCCCAAGATGGGCATGTTCGGCGGCAGCTTATTCCTGTTCCCGCACCCGGTCGAGGAGCTGGCCGGCTTTATGCACGACCACGGCATGTACGTCAACTACGACGGGGCGCACGTCGCAGGGCTGATAGCGGGGGGTGAATTCCAAGATCCATTGAATGAAGGGGCTGACTCGATGACGATGAGCTCGCACAAGACGCTGTGGGGGCCGCAGGGAGGGATCATAGTATCGTATGAAAAGCATGCAGAGGCCATCAAGAAGGCGATATTCCCCGGCAACACCAGCAGCCATCATTTGCACCACGTGGCAGGCAAGGCGATCGCGCTTGCAGAGTCCTTGGAGTTTGGGAAGGAGTACGCAAAACAAGTCATTAAGAACGCAAAGGCACTTGCTGAAGCGCTTGCAGGTTATGGCTTTGGCGTGCTGGGAGAAAAGCGGGGATACACAGCGTCACACCAGATCGCTGTTGACGTGACAAAGTTTGGCGACGGCGGCACCATTGAAAAGGATCTGGAGAAGGCAGGCATCATACTGAACAGACAGCTGTTGCCGGGCGACATCAAGGCCGGCAGGCACTACATGCACCCCGGAGGCGTAAGGATAGGGGTGCCTGAAACGACGCGCCTTGGCATGAAGGAGGGCGAGATGAAAGAGATTGCCAACTTTATCAAGCGTGTCGTGGTTGACAAACAGGACGCTGCCAGAGTCGCGAAAGATGTGGCCGACTTTCGGAAGCAGTTCCAGAGGGTCCAGTACGCATTTGATAACGCGGTCAAGGCTTACGAATACATCAGCCTTACTGGACGAAAATAGACAAAGCTTATTGGTTCCAAGGTCGGGGATAACTAGGCGCCCGGCTCGGCTTCCCCGACTGATGTATTTTATATACAAAGTCCACACGTGAGCCCAGCAAATGCCAGAGCCAGAAGACCTTGTACCAGATCGAGCTGCTGTACAACGTTGTACAACAGCGTACACACAAGAGAATGGTGTATGTAAAAGCCGTTCTTTTGTATGAAATGTGGCAACCCGGCCCAGAGCTCTGTAAACTGTCCACAATGCAATCAGTTGACTGGTGTTTGCAAAACTTGTGGTAATGAAAGGGAATGCTGGTGTGAGATCCGAAAAAACCGGCTATATGATAAAGTATCCTTGCCTCAATGCGAGAGCAGAGGAGAGTTCTATGTGTCCTCAGCGTTTGAGCCGAATACCGATTATTGAATTTCAGTAATCCCAATTGAGCGTCGAACAGCATTCATACTCGAGATTACTCTCAGTATTTTCTAGATCATCTTGCTTTCTGAAAAATAACTGTCTTCGCTCCGCCATCATTTGGGGCATGCCGTTAACCAAATAGCTATTCAACTTAATTAATAAGTTGGTTGCATTAGGTATTAGAGCCGTATATCAGGCTAGGCTTGAATCGCGGAAAGCAATCGCTCTGGTTCTTTTTACTTTCTGCATTGCTGCTTCAAAATGTGTCATAGATATCTTTAGCTTCTCTTTATTATTGCTTTTTTTGCCACTGTCGATGTGTTGCTTTATTGCAGACATTGCGGCCGCATTAACCAGTGCTGCGACATCTGCTCCGGTATAGCCATCAGTCATTTCAACTAATTTGTCAAGACTTACAGATCGATCAAGTGGCTTGTTTCTTGTATGTATCTGGAATATCTGCATTCTAGCCTCCCTGTCTGGAACTGGCACTTCAAGCAGCCTGTCAAACCTTCCCGGGCGCAACAATGCCTCATCGATCATATCAGGCCTGTTAGTTGCGCCGATAACTACCACACCCTTTAGGTCTTCGAGGCCATCCATTTCTGTCAGCATTTGGCTGATTACACGTTCAGTGACATGCGAGTCTCCATCTGAACCGCCTCTCCTTGGTGCTACTGCATCTAACTCGTCAAAGAATACGATACACGGCGCTGCCTGCCTAGCCTTTCTGAATATTTCTCTTACGCCCTTTTCAGACTCGCCAACCCACTTGCTCAGCAATTCCGGTCCTTTGACGCTGATAAAGTTGGCCTCTGATGTCGTTGCAACCGCCTTGGCTATCATGGTCTTGCCGGTTCCAGGTGGTCCATAGAGCAGTATGCCCTTTGGAGACTTGACATCAGCCTCTAAAAATAGATCGGCATGCTTGAGTGGCCACTCTATAGCCTCTGCTAGCTCTTCTTTCACTCCTTGAAGACCACCTATGTCATCCCAGTGGATATTTGGGCGCTGGACTACTACCTCACGCATAGCCGATGGCTGTATATCGCGTAAGGCTTCTTGGAAATCATTATTTGTAACTTTGATCTTGTTCAGCGTTTCAGCGGGGATCTTGGATTGCTCCATGTTTATTTCCGGCAGTATCCTTCTCAGAGAGCGCATTGCAGCTTCTTTGCTCAGCGCTTCCAGGTCGGCGCCTACAAAGCCGTGAGTAACCTTTGCTATTGATTCTATGTTTACATCCTCTGTTAGCGGCATGCCCCGGGTATGTATCTGAAGAATTTCCAAACGACCTCTATCATCTGGTATTCCTATTTCTATTTCTCTGTCAAACCTGCCTGGGCGCCTCAGCGCTGGATCAAGTGCGTTTGGCCTGTTTGTCGCGCCAATTACAACGAGCTTGCCCCTTGACTTTAGGCCGTCCATAAGAGTTAGTAGCTGCGAGACAACTCTCTTTTCTACATCGCCAGAGACTTCTTCCCTCTTTGGAGCAATAGAGTCTATTTCGTCAATGAATATTATTGAAGGCGCGTTTTGCTCAGCTTCCTTGAAAACTTCTCTTAGCCTCTCTTCGCTTTCGCCATGGAATTTGCTCATTATTTCAGGGCCACCGATTGAATAAAAGTTGGCATTTGTTTCACTCGCTACTGCCTTTGCAAGCAGTGTCTTGCCGGTTCCAGGAGGACCATATAGCAAAACTCCTTTTGGAGCCTCGATTCCAATTCTTTCAAATATTTCAGGGTGCCTCAATGGCAGTTCAATCATTTCCCTGACCTTCTGCACTTCATTCCTTAATCCCCCGATATCTTCATAGGATATCCTTGGAACGCCTTTTGTCGCCTTTGGTACCGCCCCGATAACGAATTCAGTATGCGTATCAATTAGCGATGCTGCATCTGATGGAGAAGTGCCTGTAATAGCAAAGCCAACTCTTCTTCCCATTATGTTAAGCGGAATGATATCACCTTTGGTGACCACGCGCCCTTCAAGCAACTCGGGAAGATATTCTTCCAATCCTACAATGTTGAGCTCCTCCGTAGGCGCCAAAATAACCTGCTCTGCTTTTTTTAGACTGACTTTCTGTACAGCAACATGATCATCAATCCCTACACCGATATTGTTTCGAGTGTATCCGTCAATTCTGATTAGCCTCTTACCATAATCATCAGGTTGGCTTGACCACAACAAAACGTAGCTTTTCTTTTTACCAGCAAGTTCTAAAATGTCCCCTGTTGATAGCTCCAACTCTTCTACCACTTTTGGGTCTACCAATGCCATTCCCCTGCCTACAAGCTTAGGATTAGTTTCTGCCACCTTCAACGTTACTTGATTAGTTGTCCCATTTTTTACCATTCTAATGTTTCACTTCAAAATAAAGAGACGGGATTTTAGCCTCCTAGAATTATTCGACTAGGACGTCTCTGGTCTTTGGTCTCGGAGTCTCTTTCAGCTTGATCTTCAGCTCAAGAATGCCGTTTGTGTAGGTTGCCTTTGCCGATTTGTCATCGAGTGAGACATTTACCGGTATGTCCGCGTGGTACTTTTTGTCGCCTTTTTCTGCGTGTATACTGACTTGCTCTTCTGAAAGACTGACCTTGACGTCCTGCTTCGTCACGCCCGGCATTTCTGCAGTAATAGTCAGCAAATTCCCTTTTTCGTCAATGCTTGTGTCTACCAGCGGTTGTCTAATTTCACTTGGTGATACCAAACCTTTTGCATTAGGTTTGATATTGCCGAACTCTCTTACATGTGGCTTGCCGTCCGGACCTACAGAGACTTGATATCCGTAGAAATATGGAAAATTCGTGGCCAGTTCTTCGGGTTTGATGTCTCTTACCGTCCTGAACACCCTGTTCAGCATTTCCTCTGCCTCAGCAAACTCTTGGTCGATGCTCTCAAGGAACCCTAGTCCAAAGTTGAAGTCTGAATCTCTTAACGATTGTAAATTCATCATACCTATTGTAATAGATGTTACATCATATAACTCTTGTGCTTATCGCAGCCTTTTTATTACATATCCGTGATGCTATTACATAGTGGCGCATTTCGAGGTTTTATCTGTACCTGAAGCAGCACGAGCGGTGCTTGCAAACAATATCATCTATTTGCAGGCTCTAGAGCTGGGTGTTGCAAACTATACTGCATTGGCCGAAAGGATCAAACCTGACATTGAAAAATTGATTGGATCCAAAGTGAATTTGAACACAATAGTCGTCGCAATCAAACGATTTGCAGATACTTTGGACGAAAAGCCGGACAGCAGACCTTTGACAACTAAGGCCAAAATGTCGCTGACGGGCAGCATTATTGACGTATCCTTTAAAAAAGAAAACGATGAAGACCTGGCTGCTATATTGGATAAATTCTTTGAGCAGGATAATCGATATCATTTATTTCAGACCGATAATCATTTTACTTTGCTTGCAGAGGACGCAGAGAATACGCGAAAAATAGTCACCAACGCATTGGAAAAATTTGACGGCAAGGTATTGGAGGGCCTTTCCAGGGTTAGCTTATCTTTGAATTCAGAAGAGCAAGGCCCTTACTACCTGCTATCGCTCATTTCATCTATGTTATATAATCATCGGATTCCTGTACACAGCGCTTTCTTTACTCCTAACGAAATAGTCTTGATATTGAACAACAAGGATGCAGCCAAAGCATACGATTTGATTAGAATGAAAATAGAATAAGTCAACGACCGCAATCCAGAAGGAAGAGAACTGAATCTTTTGTAATCAACCAATTAGGTAGACCATCTAGAAACCTAGAGATTATCGTAAATGGATTGCATCAGGTTTAACCAAAAGGGATTGACCGCTATGTCATGGTGGTAGATTTACCCCATTTGCGGTAAGAACCATTGGCGCATAAAACCGTATATAGTAAAGCTGCGAACGTAATGCACTAAATGAGCTAAAATGGCTCGGTGGAAATGCGTCGTGCTAGCCCACTTCCACCCGCCTAAGGCTTATCTGCATGGTGTTTTTCTTTAACTTCACAATTTTGCCATTTGAATCACAAGCCCTGTTTCGATACTCTTCCAACTCCTTGTATAATGTAGCTATCATGGCCAGAGCGGGTAGAGCTAAAAACAATTCACCACAAAACATTTTATCCATCAAGTGTAATGGGCTGGTAGCTGAAGTCAACTACCAGCACCGGGGAAAGGGTGGGATGCTCGGGAAAGAGCTACCCTTCTTCCTTGATTCTATTATTGAGAAGCTGTATGTAAGGATATAGCTCTTCTGGGAGTAAAACTAGTCCAGTGTCAAAGTTGATATTATTTTGCGAGTTTAGTAAGGACCTTGCTGTAAATCTTAATAGTATTACTATCCCAATAACGTAGTGGGGGGGATATAGTTGGCAGCGCCGATTTGTCCGCATGATACTTCCGCACGTGGCATGTTCCCATGTCATGTGCCATGGTTACAGTCCTATTTACTGACTGCTCACGAAAGTGGCTCATTGCTTACAGATTCGCTTACGCATAGGGAAGTGAACTCACTGCTTTTGTTACAAGCTTATTCATAACCAGTTCCTGCGTGACTGACTATTTGCTCACGCATAGAAAGCATGAGCAGTTACAAACAAGCTTTCTGCTCACTGAATAAGGGGAAGTGGTTACAAGGGGAGGGTAAAATGCTAGAAGCTATACTTTTCTATGTGTTCATGACGGATAAGTCTGTTGGAGAACAATGGAATATTTTCGGAATCTTTCTTCGCACTTAAGAAGGCCGAGCCATTAGCTATTCTCGCCTCACTATCATTGGTTATCAGCGTCTTCACATTTGACCATAGAACGGATTTTGGAAATATCTATAACTATTCTGTCGTGTCAACATTCATGTTTCTATTTGCTTTCATGTGCGCGATAATACCAAAAGGCAAGACTAAGAAGAGTATCCTAAGTGACATGCTTTACACTAGTGGAACATTTTTCTTCCTAGCGGTAGGACTGATATATCTTGTTCTCATCGCTGTTGAATTCGGAAAGGAAAATGCACAAATCATATCCCTTGCAGCAAGCTGGTTTCTATCCTTTATTGGCGGCGCGAGCTTCTATGCAGCATACAAAATATATCATGAGGAGATAAAGAACAAAACAACAACCGAAACGAAGGTGTTTAGTTATGTCAGTATTATCGCCTCTTGTATTCTTGGACTATTTATGGCGATAATGGTAGCGGGTCTTCTTCTTGATACATATCTTGGTATAAAGCTCGGGTCTTTCATCCCTTTTATCATCATAATTGCAATTAGTTTTGGGCTATTCTTTCTTACGGTTATAAGAATTACAGGCGGTTTGTTGGGCCGCAAGGATCTCCAGGGGGATGCCTCTCAGAAAACATAACCCATGCAATTCATGCGGACAACCTTTCGACCTTTTCTGTATGCCTTTTCAGGTAATCTTTTATAATAGATTGTTCGACGTTTGTTGATGACTGATCCAGCACCAACTAAGGTCAAGAAGTCAAAAGGCAAGACAGCTTTCATTGTAATTGGAGTAGTTGTAGCAGTTGCAGTTGCAGGACTCATCTTATTGACAGTAGGAAAAGCAGCAGTGAATGTTATCAGTACGCCACAACCGCCTTCCACAGTAACAATTTCTGGCAGTGTGATTACGAAAGGTTTTCAAACACATCCAACAGCAATAGCACTCTATGATCAAAGTTCAGGACAACAGGAGATGACTCAGGTTGGTGGAACACATTATCAAATTGATGCTCCAAATGGAAGTTATAACTGGAGAATCATAGTAACTTGGAGTGGAATTGGTGGTTCAACAGGACAGTGTGACGGCGGGTTTGTTCAATACAGCAACACCATGAGCAGATACATAACCCAAGACGTTACTTGCTAGAAAAGCCTTTTTTCATTTATTTTTTTATTCTGATGACACAAACCTTAAGGCTCACAATTCACCTATCATCTTGAGAATGAAACTTACATTCCAGCCAGAAGAAATCAAGAAATTC
>DASYSB010000040.1:0-8492 GCA_036003785.1 Nitrososphaera sp. | reverse complement strand
TAAGCCCTCTTTACTATTTTTGCGTAAGCGATGTCACTTACCACTTCTTTATGTTCCTGTATTATCGACACGCGGAACTTGGCGCTCGAGTGATCACCGGCCGGGATATGGTTTGTAGTAGCCGTGAACTCTATAGTTGTCCTGCCGCCAAGCTCTACCTTGAATATCGAGAGTCGCGCATATGGATGCTTGATCTTTTTCCCGTTGAGGTTGGAATACGAGAATATATCGTTCGAATTCTCTATTTGGGAGTTTATTACCAAGCTGTCAAACCTTCCGTGATAGTTGATAAACACGGTCCCATGCAATTCCTCGCCTGCGGCAAGCGAGCCCTCGGCCAGTGAGATAGCGATCTGCTTTTGCCCGCTCAACAGCAAAAAATTCCAAAGAGACAGATTTAAACTAACTTGGGAGGCACAACTGGCCATAATTTTAGCTAATAATCGAAAACGCTTGAGCATGCAGGTAGAAAAGATAGCCGCCGATGGCAGTAGATGTCGCTGATCGAATGTCCGGCGTGCAGCCACAAGATTTACGAATACCGCGACGGCAGGTGGATGGAGTGGATCTGCTGGAATTGTGGACACTACCAATCAGATACGCCTGCATTCAAGGCTTATCCGCATTTGTTCCACGATGTTGTGCGCAAGAACAGTAACTATTTTCTTGAAAAATACTCTCGCTATAGAAGTGGAATGGTTAGGAACTCCAAACATTTCCGGTCGAATTACTAAAATTTTTTCCAGACGGGGTTCAGATAGTTGGGTGTGTAGTTAGAATTTTATTATTAGATAGAGTATTAAGCAAGTTATCCAATATTTATTTGCGGAGTGCGCTTGTCAAGGATCACCATAGATGCCGATGGGTCCCCGTCCGGTTATATTGCATGGTACAACTATTCTAATGGAAAAACTGGATTTAAAGTGCTCCGCCCCCCTGCAAAAAATGAAAGGTACGGCGTGCAGAGGATGGAGATGCTCGCAATTTATTTCGCCCTTGCAGACAATCAGCGCCAGATAGAGACGTTGGCCAGTAAAAAGAGACGGGTAATAGTAAACATCAGGAGCGATTCGAAGACGTGCATCGAGCAGCTGCAAGGTCTGTCAAAACTCAGGGATGCCGTGCTGCAGAGAATCTGCCTGTCGATAAGAAAGCTCTTGGACAAAATGGCATACATGATAATTTTTAAGCATCTTGAAAGGGCAAAGAATCATGCCGGTCTGCTGCTAGAACAGAGGAGAAGAAAGGAGATAGAAAAGTACTTGCTGCATCAGTACCAAAAACGATACTACGGCGTCAGCGGATTCATGATGGATCATTATAACTTGGTCACTGCATAAATATATTAAGTGAGGTACAATAGTACCGAACTGATTGCATGAGCCGCCGACGCCGCAAAAGTTGACGTATGTCAATGGCTATGCCATAAGGTATCTCGAGCTCGGTCCGCTTCAAGGCAGAATTCTGATCCTTTTGCACGGCATTGGCGCCTCCGCCGAAAGGTGGTCTCGCGTAATCCCTACGCTCTCAAAGTATTTCCGAGTGATAACACCTGATATAGTCGGATTTGGATATAGCGACAAGCCCACTGTGGAATACACGATGGACTTTTTCGTTGACTTTTTCAATGGTTTCCTAGACAACCTCAACATATCAAAGGCAAGTGTTGTAGGATCATCATTTGGAGGTCACCTTGCTACAGAATTTGCGATCAGATTCAACCGTAAGATAGACAAGTTGGTTTTGGGGTCGTCTGCCGGCATCATGCGCACATCAACTCCGACACTTGACGGCTACATCATGGCAGCTCTATATCCTACTTATGAAAATGCATACAAGGCTTTCAGGGAGATGGCGTATGACCCAGACGCCGTAACCGAAGAAATCGTGATGGACTTTGTGAACAGGATGAGGCTTCCAAACGCCAAGTATGCATTCATGTCGACCCTGCTTGGTATGAGGTACGCCCCGAAGCTTCAAGGAAGGCTTGGCAAGATAATTTCGCCTACCCTGCTCGTATGGGGTGACAGCGACAAAATGATTCCAGTGGAGTACGCGAAGGAATACACCGAGATTCCGGATAGCGAGCTTGTGGTGATAAAGAATTGCGGACATACGCCATATGTAGAAAAACCGATGACCTTTAGCAAGCTACTTCTAAAGTTTCTGGTCGGAAGCGACCAATGATCATGTTTCCTTTTGCGAGCCTTTACGCTTGCGCTCGATCGGCACCACGATCACTTGCACCAGATCTCCGTCCTCAATGTTGAGTGCCTGTCTTTCGGCTTCCGGGATCGAGATTCTGCCGCCACTTTGAACCGTAGTCTTGAACATTGCGTTGTAGAAGGTCAGGCCCCGAAGCACGGTAAAGTAGTTCTGCATAACATCCTGCTGGATGTTGGAAAACTGCTTTACAAAGTCCTTTTGCGCTTCGCTCCCCTTTTCAATCACCTTTTTGAAAGCTTCGACGGGGTCTGTGGGATCGTTAGAGCTCATATATCACGAAATCACGTGCGTCATTTATTTAACGGTACCGGTCAGCAGTAAGCAAGTGTAACTAGAGGCTCAAATCCTAAATAAAATACCTCGCGCTTGCAAATATGGGCGATGAAGAGTCTAGACGGAACTGACTGTGAATGCTCCAGAATGAAGTGACTTTCACTCTGAGCCAGATTCATAAAAAGGTTCAATAAGGATCATGGAAATTGTCTACTGACTTGCAGTCGCAATACCACAAATTCGATCCCGCTGTCAGCATAAACAGCGGACAGGTCTTTTTGTGGGAGAGGCATTATGGTTCGTGGTACGGAATTCACGGCGGCAGCGTCATCAGGTTTACTGAGGCAGATGGACACGTTGAATTTACGGCATTCCCGGAGGACAAGTCATGCGATAGGAAAATTTTCAGGCTGGACGATGACATCAGGATGATATTTTCTGAAATATCGCGCGATCCTCTCATCCGCACGCTGATCGAGACTTACCCAGGTCTACGGCTTATGAGGCAAGAGCCGCAACAGTGTCTCTTCTCGTTCGTGTGCGCAAGCAATACTAACATCCCCATGATCCGCAGGATGCTCCGAGCATTGACAAGAAAATTCGGCACACAGGTAAAGATGGATGGTATAGAATTTTTTACTTTTCCCTCGGCCTCACAAATCAACACTGCTAGTATTGATGAGCTGCGGGCCTGCGGCCTCGGATACAGGACAAAAGCGATAAAAGCGGCGGCTGGTGCCGTAGCTAGTGGGCAGCTCGATTTTGACGCGCTCAAGAGCACAAGCTATGAAGAAGCGAAAAATGAATTGTTAAAGGTTTACGGCATCGGCAACAAGATAGCCGACTGTGTACTTTTGTTTTCACTTGAAAAGCTTGAAGCCTTCCCTATTGACGTGTGGATTGCAAGAGCGCTTGCAGGCCGATATAGGTGGCTGCACAATAAGATATTTGGAAACAAAGTCACCTCCCGCCAATACGAGCATTTGTCGAGCAACGCAAGAGATTATTTTGGTAGATACGCGGGCTATGCACAGCAGTATCTCTACTATCACATGAGACAGGCTGCCGGCAGGAAATGGTAACATATCGTGGCAGCTATCGCTGCGAATCTTGAATAATGTGTATCTCATCTACAAACTCGTGTTCTTGGAAAAGGATTCATCATGCTTGAGCAATTCAATGTTTCAATTGGAGAAACGATTTGTGATGATTTAAAAATAAAGAAAAATGATAGCCTTGCTGTCGCCAGCAAGGGTCGGTTTATTTTTCGGTGCCGTTAAAGAAATCCTTAATTCCTTCAGTTACGTTTCCCAGGAAACCGCCAGCTGTCTGGTTTCCGCTTGTCGTTTGATTAGTAGCGTTGCCAGCTGTCTGAGTGCCGCCGATTTCGACCATTTCGTTCCCGTTTTTATCTTTCATGGAGTCGATGATCCCGTATATTGGCTGTCCCATGAAGTGGTCATCGGTGTCCTCTGTCGCAAGCGAAATGCTGACCGCGTTGTTCTTCTCTATGATAATCAGGGCGTCTACGCCTGTCCATTTTGGTTCGCCGTTCACTGTAACGTCAACTGTGCCAAAGATGTATGATGTTCCATTTGCGCTAGTATCTATTGTTGTCGAATTAGATGATACGAAGTTGCTTAGGTCATGCGTATGGCGTGATGTACCGTCAATGTGTACCATTGTGAAATTGGCTGCAAAGTCGGTTACATTACCGTCCCGAACGTCCAAATTCCAATCGCCTGATAGAACGTATGGTTTTTCTTCCTCTGCTGTGGATATTTCATTCGATGTTGTCGAAGTCGTGTTGCCTGTGCCTGTCGTATTGCCGGAACCAGTCATGTTGATCGAGCTTGTAGAATTGACTCCGGTCGTGATCTGTGGTGATGTCATTGTGCTATTGCCACTAAGCGATGTTGTTGTGTTACTTGATGTTGCTGCATTTCCTGCAGTCATGCTCGAGTCATTGCTTGCGGCGCTGGTTGTCTCATTTTGCACTTCGCTCGTTGTGGTTACTTCACCAGTGTCAAAGAGCAAAGTAGCGATAGAACCCTTAGCAGAGAATGTTCCTCCCCCTGTGGCATTTGCGGTTGTGCCAGTTGTGTTGCTGGAACTAGTTGTATTTGATGTCGAGGTGGTATTGCTAGCACTGCTGGTGCTGGTAGAGTCGGACGGCGGTGTATATTGCGCAATTGCTGGTGCAAGACTAAACGCCGCGGCAAAAAGCCCGGCAACCAGCACGAACGCGACCGTTATAGGTGCTTTCTTCATCGCAAAGAGCGTGCAAAAATGAATTTTAACCATTTTATGTATTAAATAGAGAAATAAGCTAAGGTGTCTAAATCATCTAGAATGGGACTGTAGAATCTTCTAAATAGGACGTTTTACTGTGTCAGGTCGATTATGCTTCTTCGGATAATCAGTTTTGCTTCAGGTGAAACGTTGTACTGCTCCAAAACGACGCCAGGGTCTTTGATTAGCTCGTTCCTAAATTCTGGCTCGCTGGCTGCCTTAAGCAAGATCTCGCTTATAATCTCAGCTTCCTTGTGCTGTCGAGACTCCAAGTGTATCAGCACAAATGCAAAAACTTGTATATAATCTTAGTGCACGATTCGTATATCAGAGAGCAAATGGAAAAGTAAAGTAATCACTATTTGCAATTTATTGAAAGTAATGATTACCAACGGTAAACATTACTACTGATAGAGACAATGTTCATGAACATTGTTTGGACGCATATAAGCCAATGTAGGATTTTCAAAATTTGTTTTGAATATTAATTTTCAGACGTCTAATTCGGCTAATTGGTCAGAGGCCGAAACTTTTGAGTGGCTTGACGGACATAAGAAATCTGGCACCGAAAAATCGGGTGAAACAGACTGCCTGCTGATTTCGGGTCATGAAGTGTTGAATTAGTGATATGGCAGTGGTAGCAGAATCTATTTTTATGATAGCCAATCGAGAGGCGTATTTACGTTGGAGCGTTTTATCTCGGCTACCTGTTTTTGTCCAGAACCATCTAAATTCATTACATAGATGCCTGCTTCTTCTTCAGAAATTATTCTTGTAAAAGCTATCTTTTGTCCGTCTGAAGACCAGACAGGATTGCTGTCATGAGTTTGACTATTTGAGAGGTTTCTGTTGGAGCCATCACTGATATCAATCACATATATCCCTGTAAGCGTTCCAAACGCTATTTTGCTGCTATCAGGCGACCATGTCAAACCTCCTCCCAAGAACAAAAGTTCGCCTGTCGTGGTTAGTCTGGTTTGATTATTGCCATCGCCATTCATGATGTATAGACTTGTAGGACTGGATTCATTATTTGCTTGCAGAAAAGCGATCTTGTTCAAATCAGGCGACCAAATATGGGTGCCGGTAATATTGTAATCAAAGTCAAACAGCTTGCTGGCATTTCCAGAGTGAATATCAACCTGTTTGAAAGAAGACGCTGTAAACGTTCTCTTGTCCTTATCAAAGACCACACTTTCAAAAATGATCTTGTTGTTTGATGCCCATGCTGGATTGAAATCAGTCGTCCTATCTCCATCATTTATCACGTTCGTTGTATCACTATTCCCGTCAGCATTGACTACAAAGATGTCTGCATCTGCCTCATAGGCGATTTTGGTTCCGTCCGGAGACCATATATGACGACCAATAATGAGATTAGAAGAATTTGCCAATAGCACTTTGTTGGAGCCGTCTGCATCCACGACATACAAACTTTCATCTGTCTTATTTGATGAAGGTGTGATTGGAAATCTGTTGAAAACAATGTATGCTATCCTCGAGCCATCTGGTGATGCTACTGGCCCGAAATGCGACAAATCATCCTCATTTGTTAGGTTCGTAAGGTTAGTGCCGTCAGAATTGACAGTATATATCTGAGCCGTAGTGCCGTTAACTATCCCCGCAAATACTACTACTTTGTCCTTTTGGAAAGAAGTCTCATTTGGAATCCGTAATCCAGATGGAGACAGTAACATAACTGAAAGTGAGACTACGAGGGCGGCTCCAATAGCAATACCCGTTGCTATTAGAACTTTGGTACGGCTAGCCATGATAGTTATACGTAGCAGCCCGCTCTTGAGCTTTTGTCCAATCGGTCAAAAGACGGCTTTTGAGCCTTTGGCTACTAGCATACCAGTGATTCAAAATACTGGCTTGCAGTAATTTCAACACATTTTTTACAGGCCGGATAAGTAATCTTGACTTTGTGTTATAAAGCAACTGAAAACTTGTTTTGTTGATTGACTGTCGGAATCGAGTTTGTAGGAGACCTAGGGTATCTACTTTTGGTGTGCTCGGCTGTAGGGGCGCTTGCATACATTCTCAGGCAGCCGATGGTCCTCGGGTTCCTTATAGCAGGTATTCTCATAGGCCCATTTGGTCCGTTTGGTCTCATAAATGACACCGAGATGCTGAATAACTTTTCCGACATAGCGATCGTGCTCCTGCTCTTTGGAGTCGGCCTCACTTTTCCTCTTCGCCAGCTGCGCGCAATAGGCAAGATCGGCTCCGGCATTGCGGTAATCGAAGTTCTTGTGATGTTGGCCATAGGATTTGCAGTCGGGAGCGCCCTTGGCTGGTCATTATATGATGCCATGTTCTTGGCCGCCGCTCTCTCTATCAGCTCAACAGCGATAATTGTCAAGGTCCTCGAAGATATGGGCAAGATTGAGAGCCCCTCTGCGATCCTCATGATAGGCGTGCTTGTGATTGAAGATCTCGTAGCAATTTTGATTATAAGCGCGATGCACGCAGGAGTGGTCAGCGGTTCGTTCGCGTTCGGTGAGATCCTTGTGACGATGGGCGAAATAGGCCTCTTTATCGGTGGAACCATAGGTGCAGGTGTTCTCGTCATGCCTAGGATATTCGCGCTGATCGCCAAGCTGGAACGCTACGAGATAACTATAATGTTCGCTTTGGGAACGGCGTTTGGGCTTGCTTTCCTTTCATACGAGCTCGGGTTCTCGGCTGCCACCGGTGCATTTCTGGCTGGCGTCATTATTGCCGGGAGCAAATTCTCGAAGCAGATATCAGTCATGATCTCGCCCACAAGAGAAATTTTCACGGCAATATTCTTTGTTACGATAGGTGCACTGATGGATCTCTCGCTGATCTCATTGTACTGGGTCCCAGTTGCGATCATTACTCTTGTAACGGTCTTTGGCAAGATCGGCGGCGTGTATGCCGGAGCCCGGCTTTTCGGATTTGAAAAGCAATTTGCAGTAGGAATCGGCCTGAGTATGGCCCAACTGGGCGAGTTTTCTTTCATTGTGCTGAAAACTGGTCAGGATCTTGGAGTTATTAGCAGCATGCTCTTTCCGATAATAGGCATGGTCGTTGCTTTGACGACATTCATAGGCCCCATGCTTGTGAAGCTTGGAAGCCGGGTCATCACATTGTACGAGTAATCTAATCAGACGCCAATTTCGGGGAATGAGGATTGCTTGATCCCAAGTTCACCCTGCAGAGTCTTGATCTTTCTTGCGTACTCCGTCATCTTTGTCTTGTCGTTCTGCACTTTGGCAATTTTGTAACCCTTCCACGCCTTCTTCAACGCCCCCCATGTCTGGCCGGTTGTGAATTTGCCCCGAGCACTCATGCTGAAAGCAATTACGAATACTAGGATATAATATTTGTTGTAGAGTGAAAATACATGTATACAATACTGGTAGATACAATCCCCATTATATCCACCCTCCCCCTAAAGTGCCCGCCGCATTATTAGAGCGTGATTGGAATAAAAGGTTGTCTGGGGCGTGTCCCCCATTCTAGATGAGTATCGGGGCGCGCTTCAGACGAATGTTAAGCCATCTGGCGCGGGGAATACAAAAGTATGATAATCATCAATTATGCGCTTCAGGTCTATGTATGTTATTGTAAGCCATGGGATGCCATATTTGATTAAGAATCGCGGCCCCCAGTACTTTTTGGTATAGAGGTATGACCTGTCCTTATAGTAGCCGTAATGTACCCCGTTCCAG
>DASYSB010000039.1:0-31943 GCA_036003785.1 Nitrososphaera sp. | reverse complement strand
CGGCTTCGATCAATCGGTTCAAAATTGAATCCATAGTATCTGTGTAACTCCCAAGAGCCTGTAGTTTCGCCTTCGTTTCGGGTCTTAATTTCATGGTTGTCCATTCCGACATGCCTACCAATACCACCGATGGATACATGAGAACTAAGGATTGACGTTCCAATATTGTAATATGATAAATTATCAGATTCGGCTTTCAGAATGCTGGGGGTTTATAAGCGCGCGGGGGGTGGGATTCGAACCCACGTGATCCGCGAGAATCTGGGGCTCTTAAGGCCCCCGCAATACCTGGCTATGCGACCCCCGCTTACACCTTAACACTTTTAAACGAGTATATACAGTATTAGATTGACCTTAAGATCCGCGAGATCTGGGGGCCACTTAACCGTGAGTCGAAAGATGCGTGGTTATAGTGGCATTTCCTTTTTATTGACTAGTCATTATTTCAGATAATCGCCAAAAGTCTGCTATCGGGGGATCAGTATAACACAAGTTCATTTTATTGACTAGTCTAGAAATTCGCTTCCTACCCTCAAACTCTTCAGTTTTTACCTTCTGGAATACGTCTTCGATGAAAAACTCGTCGGCAGTGTCAAGTAGCAATTGTTCGAATTCATGGCCTTGGTAAGCCGCAAACGCGTCTAATTCTATTGCAAATAACTCCTCATTGTTTTCAGCCCTGAATTTCTCGGAATTGGGGTCGTTCTCAAGTTTCTCCAATGTCTTCGGGTCCTTATTTCTCGGGAGGTTCTTGATCTGCTCTTTGGTTATCGCGACTATTTCCATATTCAAAGGTCTGGTGTTATGGAGAATATGTCCCCTGGCCTGAATCCGTCTACCTAATTCATGTGGCATGTTTCGACCCGAAGGGTCATAATCCCCTAAGTAGAATATCCTGACTTTTTTCCCTTTGTCCAACTGTTCTTCAATCCTCTTTATTGATTCATCAAAGTGCTCCCAACCATCATTTCCTCTGTTAATTGCTATTGCAACCTCGCGACTTCTCAGTATTGACGCAACCATAGGGACCATAGCATCCTTTTCTATCCAAAATTCGATGTAGTAGGGTTGATTATGCCATCGTGGGACCCTGTAATTTCCCGGAGCTTTCTCCACTAGTTCCAAACATGAGTTCAAATAGTCAACCGGCTCGCAGTAAGCCGGGGGGATAAAAATCGTTTTGCGTGTGTTATCGGCTAAAGAACCCCATGGTAAGTCACCGTTTTTCCTAGCTTTTACAAGCCTATTACTTAGCTGGGTGTAATCTCCCTGACTGTTGTCGATTAATTTCTTGGAATATAGATAGTAGAAGATGGTCCGGAGTGTGGGTCTTATCCCTCGTGAATTGTAATCGTTTATCTTGGAGATGGCTTCTGTAACTATTGGTTTCCAGCTCCGGTTATAGGTATGGGTTCTTTGTCGGCGTGGCTTTTCTAGACTAGTCAATCTTTTGTTTACTAGTCAGACATTTCTTGGTTGATATCTTTAAAATTTGTGAGTGGAATAACTAACCCCCACAGACATTATCCTTTCTTCAAATTAATCAAGCCATGGGCAACAAGATGGTATTAAATATCCAATCCATGCTAGAAATCTCAGGCAATGGCTTCGCTAAATCTCGCTCAGAAGATAATATCGGATCACTTGGCGGAAGGCAAGATGGAACCGGGTCAGGAGATAGGGCTCAACGTAGATCGTGTGCTCATGCAGGACGCAACAGGTACTATGGCTTGCCTCCAGTTTGAGGCTATGGGCATACCACGTGTGAAGGCAGAGCACGCCGCCATCTATGTCGACCACAATATTTTGCAAACAGGATTTGAAAATGGCGACGATCACAGGTTTCTGCAGACTTTTGCCGCAAAGTACGGGATCCATTATAGCAAGCCGGGTAACGGCATCTGCCATCAGGTGAACCTTGAACGCTTCTCGGTGCCAGGCAAGTTGCTGATAGGGTCTGACAGCCATACCCCAACTGCAGGTGGCGCAGGCATGATGGCAATAGGCGTCGGCGGCCTTGACGTTGCAGTAGCAATGGCCGGCGCGCCATTCTACACCAAGATGCCAAAAATCGTGGGCGTGAAGCTGACAGGCAGGCTCAGACCATGGGTCACTGCCAAGGACGTGATACTTGAAATGCTGCGCAGGTTAACAGTCAAGGGAGGAGTCGGCAAGATCTTTGAATACTATGGAGAAGGCATCAAGAGCCTTGGGGTGCCACAGAGGGGCACGATTTGTAACATGGGAGCCGAGCTCGGCGCTACAACGTCACTGTTAGAGTCTGATGAAATCACGCAGGACTATATGGCACGCCAGGGCAGGCCGCAGGATTACAAGCGTATTGCAGCAGACCCGGGCGGCGAGTATCACGAAAATATGGAGATCAACCTCAGCGAGCTTGAGCCCATGATCGCACTACCCGGCTCGCCTGACGCGGTTCACAAGGTGCGCGACGTGCAGGGCCAGGATGTCCATCAGGTGCTCATTGGCTCGTGCACAAACTCTAGCTATGTTGAAATGATGACAGTGGCGCACGTGCTCAAGGGCAAGAAAGTGCACCCAAACGTTACGATGGCTATTAACCCCGGCTCAAAACAAGTGCTTGAGACGGTAGCTCGCGATGGCTCGATATACAACATCATTGCTTCCGGCGCGCGTCTGCTAGAGAGCGGCTGCCAAGGGTGCATTGGCATGGGCTCGGCACCTGGCACAGATTGGGTTTCAATAAGATCGTTCAACCGCAATTGGCCTGGAAGGAGTGGCACAAAGGATGACAAAGTCTACCTAACATCACCCGAAGTATGCGTCGCCTGTGCCGTCACAGGCAAAATAACCGATCCCAGGGACCTGGGCGAGTACCCAAACATCCCGTGGCCTGACAAGTTTGTAATTGATGACTCGGGTATCGTGCCGCCGGCACCTGCGCAGTACGCAGACAATTTGGGAATCTCTAGGGGGCCTAACATACGACCACTCCCGCTGCGCCAACCGATGGAGGCAGTACTTCAGGGCGAAGTGTTGATAAGAGTTGGCGACAACATCAGCACAGACGCAATCATGCCGGCAGGAGCCAAGATCCTGCCTCTTAGAAGCAACGTGCCGGCGATAAGCGAATATGTCTTTTATTGGCTTGATCCTGATTTTGCGAAAAGGGCCAAGGAAAAGCACGGCGGCTTTATTGTTGGAGGCGAGAACTATGGCCAAGGCTCGAGCAGAGAGCACGCGGCGCTCGCGCCGATGTACCTAGGCGTCAAGGGAGTGATCGCAAAATCGTTTGCCAGAATCCACAGGGCAAACCTGATCAACTTTGGCATAATTCCATTCGAGTTCCAGAACGCTTCCGACTTTGATCTGCTTGCCCAGGGCACGCCGGTGACGATAGAAAATGTGATTGTCAGCTTGAAGCAAGGAAGCAAGACGATGGAAACCGTGGTAGACAATCGCAGACTCACTCTCAAGGTTGACCTGACGTCAAGGCAGAGACAAGTGCTCGTGGCTGGAGGACTGCTGAACTACATCAGGTCTACGCAACAGAGATCGTAATGGTCAACAAGTTCCTGATAGCTATTGTGGCCATCGTTGCAGCGATGATTGCGCTTGTAGTCATGCCCGGCATTGGCAGCCAGCCGACTGCACAACAAGAGCTAAATATTGAATACAGCAGACTGAACCTTAATAGAATAGAAGATAGCCGGTTTGTTGCAGCAGGCGCCGAAGACTTGGTAATTAAGAACGATCGTTATGCTGTCTATCGCAATTTGACTGGGCCGCCAGACGAAAAGACGTTCACAATAAGCAACGAAGAAATGAACGGCCTGAAGGACTTGATAATTACAACAGGCTTTATGCAGGTGCCGGCGACGGACTACCCGCAAAAAGATGGCCTTGCCAATCTGACAAAGTACACGCTCAAGCTAGAGTCAGGCGGCAACTCCAAGAGTATTACTTGGGTGAACCTAGAAGCCTCAGAGGTCTCTGTTCCCTCCATAGTAAGGAACATTGGAACGCAATTGGACCACGTTATTGAAAGACACGTCTGACAGAAAATATATAGAGCATTTGAGTGAAAGAGTTGTATACAATGACGATATCGCTTGTTGCTGCCGAATCTAACCCTAAGGGCATCAAGGTGGAAATTGTTGAGAATGCCCGCATGGTTCATGGGACCACTTTGCTGAAGCGCGGCTTTGCCCACATGTGCAAGCACGGTGTAGTAATGGACGTTACAAATGTCGAGCAGGCCGTCATCGCCGAGGAAGCAGGCGCAGTGGCAGTCATGGTCCTTGACAAACTGCCCTATGATGTCAGAAAGGCAGGCGGTGTTGCAAGGACCGCAAGCATCAAGGTAATCCAAGAGATAATGGATGCTGTTACCATCCCGATAATGGCGAAGTGCAGGATTGGTCACATCGACGAAGCAAAGGTGCTTCAAGTCACGGGCGTTGACATGATTGATGAAAGCGAAGTGCTGACGCCGACAGACGAAGAGCGCCACATTTGGAAGTGGGATTTCACGACTCCATTTGTTAACGGCGGCAGGAATCTGGGCGAGGCATTGCGAAGGATCGAAGAAGGCTGCGCCATGATAAGGACAAAGGGTGAGCCGGGGACCGGTGACGTGGCGGAGGCAGTCACTCACATAAGGATGGTCAACAACGAGATACGCAATTTGCGATCTCTTTACCAGGACAACGATAAGCAAGAGCTGATGAAGGCTGCGCGCGAATTGAAGGTGTCGTACGCAATTGTTGAAGAAACAGCGCGAATCGGAAGGCTGCCAGTTGTCAATTTTGCAGCTGGAGGCATTACCACGCCGGCCGACGCGGCGCTGCTCATGAACCTTGGCTGCGACGGTGTTTTTGTAGGCTCTGGCATCTTCAAGTCAGATGACCCCGCCCAGAGGGCTAGGGCGGTGGTGCTAGCAACAACCTTCTACGATGATGCCAAGATAGTGATGGAGGCGCAAAAGATGGTTGATGAAAAGAAGTCTATGGTGGGAATGGATACTAAGAACCTGGAGCTTCGCATGCAGGAAAGGGGCCAGCACGCTTGAGCACCAAAAAGAAATCTCTCGTAATCGGAGTATTGGGTTTTCAGGGCGACATTGAAGAAAATGTTGCAGCAACAAAACATGCAATGCAGGAGCTGCAGATAGAGGGCAACGTCGAGCTTGTGCACTACCCGGAGGACGTCGAAAAGGTAGACGGTCTCATTTTGCCCGGAGGCGAAAGCACCGTTCAGAGCACGCTTGCTGCCATACAACGATCATTGCCGGTCATAAAGAAGCGCATTTCAGAAGGCATGCCTGTGCTTGGCACATGCGCTGGCATGATAATGCTTTCCCGCAGGGCATTTGACAGAGTGATCGGTGACACGAAGCAAAAACTGCTGGGCAACCTTGACATTGTGATCGAGCGCAACGCCTTTGGGAGGCAGGGCGACTCGTTCGAGGCTGACCTTGATATAGGCATGCTTGGCAATGAAGCGTTTAAGGGAGTATTCATCAGGGCCCCGGCGGTAAGTGAGGTTGGCAAGGACGTCGAGGTAATCGCGAAATTCAATAACAAGGTTGTGGCAGTCAAACAAAATAACATCATTGGGACTTCGTTCCACCCCGAGCTCTCAGGCGACTCCCGAATGCATAGGCACTTCGTCCAGATGGCTGTCGATCTAAAGACCAGAACCTCATGATAGTGCCCTTTATTGGTCTCTACGTGACCAAATTCCCAAAAATAGATAATCTCTTATAGTAGACATTCCCATAGAGAGGATAGCTAATGATGCCCAAGAACGGGTACAATTATGACCGGCTCAAAAGATCGCTTGAGCGAGCATTAAGCGTTCTAGGGGACTCTTCCAAAGAGAATCTCATGTTTTACATGACAACGCATTGCGGCATATCCTTTGACGAAGGACAATGTTCGATCACCGAGATAGAGAATGCCCTTAGAGGCGTCTTTGGTTCCGGCTCGACTATAATCACCGACAGGATGTACAAGGAGCTCCAGATCCTATCTGAATAATTCTCTTCTCACCTCGGATGAATATTTTCAGTAGTAGCTGTGGAAGTCGGTGGATTGATGCACGCAGAACATCAGGTAAATCCGCCGCAGACGACAATAGTATCCTAGCACAATCATGAACCGAACTTGATTGTTACTCCACAAGATGGTAGAAGTGGTGCGGGGGGTGGGATTTCCGCTTGTTTTTACTAGTAAATCAAATGAGGGTTCGAGTTTCTTCCGGGTCTCCTTATTCTCGTGTAGTCGTATCTGAAAGAAGCTGTCAGCGAATTGCATACCTCTGCAAGTAGCTCAACATATCTTTCCACGTCAACGGATGTTCTGTCATCAATAAGCTCTACAGGGACCGTGCACCGCCGTTTGTAGTCTGTTATAACGTATTGAAGAGTCTGTCCTGCCTTCAACGCCTTGCCTTCATTAAAAAGCTGGGAAATCGAATTATTTTCTATCGTGTTCCTATCGTGGTACTGACCGGCGTCTTTGGACAGCTGTTTGGTAAAAACCAAGTCTTTTATTGGAATCCGGCCGCTTCTAATGTCAGCGGCAAGGCGTTCAAAGCTCTGTCTGACCTCAGGCATCAGCGACTTGACTGCAGAGATGTTATCACCTTTTGCCATTATCCTCAGTACTTCATGCTGGAACCTTGTAAAGAGAGGAGGGGTGTCATGCCGGCGGGCCTCTATCCCCCTTATCTTCATGCTTCCGTCCGAAAAGGCGCCAAAATAGCGGTTGGCCGCCGGAAGATCGCTGCTCTCTTTGGATTGCGGAAAGACTATCCATTTGTAGACGCCCTCAAATGAGATGGAAAACCCTGCCTCTTCCTCGATGGCATTTTTCAACTCCACATAATCGCTTTCAGTCGCGCCCTTTTTCTGAATCCACAGCGAGTCGACTATGCCGTGCAATATCCTGAATCCCCGCCTCTCTGCGATCCGTGTTGCCTGAAGAAATACCGTCCTGTCGAAGGCGCACACCGCGATATGTGCGTCTATCCTGCCGAACTTAGCGTTGTTAAAGCCGAGATAACCAAAGGTAGCAACGTTTATCCACTTAAGTGCTGCCTGCCGAGCGTCGTATACCTCTCTTTCTTTGTCATTCGCAGTTTTTATCAGTTCCTTGTATTTTGCCCGCTTTTCTATGACTATCTTTATGGCTTTTGGAACTATGCCCTGCCTCTTTTCGCATATGTTGTAGCCAAGTTCTGGGACCCGCTCCTTCGAGTCCGGGCAGCATTTACATCTGACTGTCTCGGCGGAGATGTTCTTTTGGTACATTATGCTTGGATACAGGGACGCAAAGTCAAACTCGGCCACATCCTCGAATACTCCTGTTCTGGGCTCGAAGATGAAGCCGCCCCTGTCTGCAACCAGTAGCTCCCCGTAGGTTTTGAAGTGCTCCGCAACAGAAGGCTTCCAAGGTATCAGCATATCGCTTTTGACTGCTTGATAGAACTGGAGGCTGCTAAGGCACTTGCCGATAGACGCGCGGGACGATGTATGCAGAGGCATGCGGCATATCCTTGTCACCTCGTACAGGCCTTGCAGGCCAGTCTCGTCGATTGAAAAGGAATTGCTGACGTCTATGTGCACGCGCCCTTTCAGCTGTACAGACGATGGCTTGAAGTGTACCTTGCCGTAAGAAAAATACGACGTTCCTTCTTTGGCGGACTTTTTCAGTGCGTCCTTTTCCCTGCCAAGTGACAGGGAAACTCCGTTTTCGCTGGCCCTATGGAGAAGATATGGAAAGACGAACGCGTCGCCGTGTTCTGTAAAGATGATGTCAGGGTCCAGCCTTTCGACTTCGCTTTCAAGTCCCTTAAGGATCTCGGTTTCCGAATCGCCAGAAATTTCGAATTCTTCCTCCTTGTCTTTGATGCGCGCGGCAGCAAGTCCGTCGGCGAATCTCGGCAGGGCGCCTTTCTTTTTCAGTCTGACATCTAGCTGGATTGTTCGGAAATCCGGGATGACATAGTCAGTCGCCCAGACGCTGTCAAGTAGCTTCCATTGCAATTGGTCTCCGGCGGTGACATCGCAAAGCGCTAATGGGAACAAGTCGCGCTCGTACAAGTAGGCCTGTGCAGGCAGAAGGTCGACGTTGTACAGTCTAAACCTGCCAAAGCTGCCATGCGACTCTACCTCCCGGGCTAGCTTTACCGCATAAGACGAGTCTGTCAGAGTGAACCTTAGCATCCAAGACTTTTTCTGGTCGGCTATGCGTTCGTACTTTTGGATAATGTTGTGACTCTTCACATATCGCCTGCAGTCAGGGCACTGTAACGGGATATTGAAATCAGCCCTGTCGTCGACTGCAAGAAAGATGGAATGGGTCCACGCATCTTCCAGCCTGACGCATCTTCCATTTTCCTGTTTGAGCCAGAACACCATCTTGCCTGCTGAAGGGTAGACGTCAAAGAGCCAGCCTTTCATGTCTTTTTACCGCCTTTACAAGCAGGTCGATCATCTTATGCTGTGTAAACACCAGTGTCATCAGTAGGGCCTCGGAAGGAAACGGCTCGCCCTTTGCGTTTATTGCAGCTGCATAAGCATAACATTCGTCCAGCATCCTGTTGAACAACTCCCGGTCTTCGGCCCTGAGGCTGGCGGCAAATCCTCTCCAAGTTTCGATCTCTCTCGGCAGGATGTCTTTATCTGGAAATAGGCTCATTGACCGCTACCTCTGACAGCGTCGTTGAGATGTCGAGCAGCTGCTTGTAGTGGTGGAAGATCATGGACAGCAAGATTGGCTGTATACGGATGGGCTTGGTTGCATACGAACATGCTGAAATGTACAGCCGGGAAGTCGCAAACATCTTGTCAAACTCTTTTCTTTCTGACTTTGAAAGCGCATTTCTGAATTCTTTCCATTCACATTCTTCATACATTTGCGCAAGTCTGAACGACGGCACTGTGCGTCCCATGCTATTACACCTTTACCACCTTGAGCACCTTTTCGGGTAGAGAAAACTTCTTGGACCTGTATTTGGAAGTAACATTTACCATAAGGGTTGCATTACTACACAATTCCAGCCTGTTTTTGAACTGCTCAAAAATGTCTTCATAGTCTCTGGTTTCTTCAGTAGAAACGACAACTATGACATCGTGTGGGATTCTTTTCACTGCTACCATCATTTCCACCAGCAGTCGCCGGGCTTCCTTCTTGTCTACCTGCGGATCTTCCAAGAACATCTTCAATAGACCAGAAATGACCACAAGACCTGCTCCAAAACGCTTCATAGCCTCTGGCAGCTCCGTTATGACCAGAGAGGCAAGCTGGTGGATTGTAAACGCCCGGCTCACAATTATCCCGTCAAGAACCTTCGTCAGATTCATGCCGTACTGCCTGGCAAAGCTTACGCTCTGGTAGATGTCAGACGTGTTTCCTGCGTCGATAAAAAGAACCTGTGACTGCAGACCACCCTGTCGTTTTGGCAACAGCGCGCGCACACATAATCTTGTGACAAGGGTCATGGCAGGGCGTCCAATTATGCAGAGTGTCTCCCCTGTCCTAATGCCAGAATAGAAACTGTCCAGTTGCTTGATATCAAATGTGAGAGCCTTAGTAGTGGTTGCTGCATTGAAGACGACGGGCTCAACAGGTTTGCGCGGCCGGTTGATGGTTAGATTGGAAGCTAGCGAATAGCCACAGTTTGGACAGGGTTCTGTAACCCTGCGCTGGTCTATGTCCAAGCATTCTGATTCTTTAAGGACTGTATTGCACTGACCGCAAAGATACTGTAAAGTCTGCCCATTGTCCATTGCCGGGAGCTTTCATTTCTTGTTAATAACAAAACAGGCACCTTAGAGGGAGGGGGGTCATCTCCGCATATTACAACATTATTGGTTAATGCAGGAGGCTGTTAATGGCGACTGATTTCTATCGCCAAAAAGCTTGTCATTTACTAGTAAACGCGAACGGGGGTTAAAATTTGAAACTGGATCATGAGATGATCAAAATGGTGCGGGGGGTGGGATTTGAACCCACGAATCCCTAAGGAACAGGGTTGTAGGAACCAGTCCGGCTCATTCTAAGCATCGCACCCTTCTTTTATTGCAAAAGAGAGAGACCTGCGCCGTTGACCGGGCTTGGCAACCCCCGCCCAAGTTGCAAGAGCCGGCAGCCAAATTTATCTATTTATAGCTTGACAGGAATTGAAAAAGATATGCAGGCAAGCGCCAGGCCGCGGCTCTTTGGAACAAATGGGGTACGCGGAGTCTACGGCCAAGAACTCACTCTTGACATTGCCATCGACCTATCCTATGCGCTGGGCACGTATTTTGGCAAGGGGCCCATAGTTGTTGGATACGATGGGCGCAAGTCCAGTCCTGTGCTGTCGAAGCTCGTAAGAGCCACCCTCAACTCCGCCGGGCTTGACACCTCAAATGCCGGGCTTGTGCCTACTCCGTGCTTGCAGTACGCATCAAAGCACCTTGGCTATCGCGGAGGCATAATGATAACCGCATCTCACAACCCACCTCAATACAACGGGATCAAACCCACCGCATCTGACGGTGTAGAGATTTCACGGGAGGACGAATTGAAGGTGGAGAACATTTACTATTCAAAGAAATTTGCGAAAATCGATGCCACTGGACGCGATTCAGTCGACGACAAAATCATTAACAGGTACATTGACGCAGTTCTTGCGCTTGTTAACTCTGACAAGATAAGGCAGCGCAAGTTCACAGTTGCGATGGACACGGGCAATGGTGTACAAGCGATCGTCGCCCCGCTGGTCTGCAAGAAACTGGGCTGCAAGGTGATCGTGATAAACGGCGATATAGACGGCGAATTTCCAGCGCGCGGGTCAGAGCCGACTCCGGACAACCTCGGCATGCTTGCGGAGACTGTCAGGTCCGCAAAGGCCAACTTTGGTGTTGCCTATGACGGAGATGGCGACAGAAGCATCTTTTGCGACGACGATGGCGCGATCTATATGGGCGACAAGACAGGCGCGCTCTTGGTCAGGCACCTGCTTGCAGGCGAGTACAAAGGGACAGAAGTAGTTTGTCCTATCAACACTTCAATGGTACTTTCCAAAGTGGCAGAATCCGCTGGCTCGAAAATAATCTACACGAAGGTTGGGAGCGTCGAAGTGTCAAGGGAAATGGTGAAGCGCAAGTGCCCTATCGGGCTCGAGGAAAACGGCGGTTTCATGTTCGGCGCGCTGAATGAGGTCAGGGATGGTGTGATGGCTACAGCGCTCGCGCTTGACATGCTTGCTGCGTCCAGCAAACCGTTTTCGCAGCACATTGCAGAGCTGCCCAAGACGTACCAACAGAAGAGCAAGTTTGCATGCCCTTCAAGAGAAGTGGTTGACAATATTGTCAAGGCGTGCATAGAGCATGGAAGCCCGAAAAAGGTCGAAACGCTAGATGGGGCGAAGATATGGATAGATGAAGATACATGGATCATGGTAAGGCCGAGCGGGACCGAACCCTTGATTAGGATGTACGGCGAATCGACCGACAAGTTGCTGCTGGCCTCTAAAGTAGAGGAGTACCGTAGACTAGTACAGTCCAAGATCTAACCATGGACAACGTTTTTAATACGCTTACTGTCCTACAGAAGAAAGATGATCCCAATGGGTGATACCAAAAATGAGTAAGCCATACTATGTCAAGTTTGAGGCTTCTAAGGATTTAGTAAATGCAGTTTACGAAGCAGTGCGCGTAGCAAAGCAGAGCGGCAAGGTTCGCAAAGGCACCAACGAAACCACAAAGGCGGTTGAACGTGGTATGTCAAAGCTTGTCGTGATTGCCGAGGACGTCGAGCCCCCAGAGGTTGTGGCACACCTGCCGATCCTCTGCGAAGAAAGGAATGCTCCTTTCATCTTTGTCCCAAGCAAGCAGCAGTTGGGCGCATCGCTTGGAATCGACGTTGGTTCTGCAGCTGCCACGATTATTGACGCTGGAGAGGCCCAACATATCGTAGAGCAGGTCGTCACTTCGATCGGCAACCTGAAGGGCGCGGCCAAGAAAGAGTAGACGGAGGCCTGACACATGAGCAAGGCAGCTGAAGAAAAGGTCGTTCCCGCTGAAGTCATTCAGATCGTTGGTAGGACAGGCATCGCGGGCGAAGTTATACAGGTCCGTGTTAAAGTTCTCGAAGGCAAGGACAGGGGCCGCATTCTCACAAGGAATGTCAAGGGATCTGTCAGGATGAACGACGTTTTGATGCTGCGGGAAACTGAACGAGAGGCACGCAAAATAAGGTGATATCATGAGCAAGGCAGCGACATCGTTACGCAACTGTTCCTTCTGCGGTAAGCACATCACCACCGGCCATGGAATCATGCTGGTGCGAAACGATGGGCAAATTCAATGGACGTGCTCAAGCAAGTGCAAGAAAAACCTGCGCGTACTTCGCCGCGACCCGAGAAAACTAAAGTGGACAGCCCGCTATGCAAAGGGCGGCTTGCGCGTGAAAAAGCAGTAGATGAGAAATGGCAGTCGAGCAGACCCTCATTGTAGTAAAACCGGATGGATTCAAGCGCCATCTGACAGGTAAGATATTAACGAGATTTGAAGATAAAGGCTTTGAGATAAAGAATCTAAAGTCGTACAATTTCACCAAGGAAAAAGCTCAAGAATTTTATTCCGTGCACAGGGACAAGCCGTTCTTTGGTGAACTCGTCTCGTTCATCAGCTCCGACATGGTCGTAGCATGCGTACTAGAAGGTAACAATGCGGTAACCACAGTGAGGCTCATGATAGGGGCAACCAAGTCGTTTGAGGCTGCCCCAGGAACCATAAGAGGTGATTTTGGCCTCGGGTTTACTGATAACATTATCCACGCTTCGGATTCTCCTGAAAGCTTCATAAAAGAGTCGCGAGTCATTTTCGGTTGACACGTGGAACTCCGTCAACCAGTCGTAGTTGTTTTGGGTCACGTAGACTCGGGCAAGACCTCTCTACTGGATAAGATTCGCGGCACCGCGGTTCAGGCCCGCGAGGTCGGAGGAATCACACAGCACATCGGCGCCAGCTATTTTCCGGTTGAAACCATCAAGGAGATAACCGGGCCGCTGTATGCCAAGCTTGCCAAGTCCGAAACCCCGATACCGGGGCTGCTCGTGATTGATACGCCGGGGCACGAAGTTTTTGCCAACCTGCGTGCACGCGGCGGATCAGCTGCTGACATTGCAATTGTTGTAGTGGACGTGAACAAGGGCTTTGAAGCTCAGACGATTGAAAGCATCGAAATTTTGAAAAAACGCAAGGTGCCCTTTGTCGTCGCGCTCAACAAGATCGACATGGTATCCGGCTGGCGAACCTCTGGCAAGTTTATTTCAGAAGAAGTGAAAAAACAGGAAGCCAGCGTGCAGTCCCTGCTCGATGAAAAGGCATACACCGTCGTCGGAACCCTCTCAAGGCTTGGATTCCCCTCTGAAGCGTTCTGGCGCGTCAAGGATTTCACAAAAGAGGTCGCCATAGTGCCTGTCAGCGCAAGGTCAGGCGTCGGGATACCGGAACTACTAGCGGTGCTGGTCGGATTAACACAGCAGTACTTGGCAAAGAAGCTTGAGCGGCACGAAGGTCCGGCAAAAGGCATTGTGCTAGAGTTCAGCGAGGAAATTGGCCTTGGCCCGTCAACAAACATCATATTGCTTGATGGCACGTTGCGGCACGGCGACATTGTCGTTGTAGGTAAGCGCGACGGCGCGGTCGCCACAAAGATAAAGGCGCTGCTGCTTCCAAAGCCGCTTGACGAAATGCGCGATCCGCGCGACAAGTTTAAGCCAGTTACCGAAGTCATCGCAGCTGCAGGATTGAAAATCACATCACCTGACCTTGAAGGCGTGCTAGCTGGCAGCCCGCTTTATGTTTATGACCAGAAAAAAGGTGAGGAAGAGCTTGAACACCTGAAGTCGCTTGTTGAATCAGAGATCAAAAACGCGATAGTGAGCAACACCGAAACGACCGGCATTGTCCTGAAATGCGACACAATAGGCTCACTTGAGGCAATAACAGACCTATTGAAAGAAGCAAACGTGCCCATGAGGATGGCAGACATTGGTAACATAACGAGACGGGACGTTGTTGAAGCGGCTGCTGTGAAGGAAAAAGACAGGTACGCTGGGGTTGTTTTGGGCTTTAGCGTTAAGGTGCTAGACGACGCGCAAAAGGAGGCGCAAGAGCGCGATGTCAAGATTTTCAACGAGCAGATAATCTACAACCTTGTTCGCAGCTACACGGACTGGGTGGCGTATCAACGGGAGCACGAGGAGTCAATACTGTTCAACGAGCTGCCTCCAATATGCAAGTTCCAGTTCCTGAAAGGGTTTGTTTTCAGGCGCAATGACCCTGCCGTCTTTGGCGCAGAGATCCAAGTGGGCAGGCTGAAGCAGAAGGTACAAGTCGTCAATGGAGAAGGCAAGAAGATCGGCACGGTGCATCAGATACAAGACAGCGGAAAAGCTATAGAGGAAGCAACTGTCGGCATGCAGATAGCCGTGTCGATAAAAGGGCCAACTATTGGTCGACAGATAAACGAGGGCGACATATTTTACACCGACGTAAACAGCAGGCAGGCAAAGCAGCTGCTGGAGAGGTTCAATCACCGGTTGAACGAAAAGGAAAAGGAGATCCTGCACACGCTCGTTGCTATGAAAAGAAAGAGCGACCCCACGTTCGGGTACCTGTAATTACTGGTATTTTTGGAGCAACCCTTCGAGACCCTTTTCGCCAACAGCGCCGACCGCCCTGTCTACCGCCTTACCGTTCATAAACATTATGAACGTCGGGATAGCATAGACGTCATAGCGCATCGCCACGCCCTGATTGTCGTCCACGTTCAGCCTTCCAAATGACACCCGATTGCCGTATTTCTTGGCCAGCTTGTCAAATATTGGAAGCATGAACTGGCAGGGACCGCACCATGTTGCCCAAAAATCTACCAAGACCGGCTTGCTGCCCCCAACTACTTCGTCAAAGTTCTTTTCCCCCAGTTCCATCAGGTTGTTACTGGCTGCGTGCATGCTTGCCGTCTTCTTATCCTCGCTCATGTCTATTATAAAAGTGAGTCAATTACTATTTAAGATTTTATCTTCTCATACGGGCGCCAAAATTTCTAGCTGCATATTTCTAACTGAATGGACGCCATTTAAGATTTATTGGTAGTCAGGCACGGCGCCTTGTGAAAACAAACCACGCCATGCTTGCAATTCCGCCGCCGACTGCAAGGCCTATAAGGATCGCAGACATGACCTGCGGTGCAGCATTTGCGACTATTATCGGCACACTTATCGTTCCTTCGTTGCCCGCAATGTCTGTAGCGACAAGCTGTAGCATGTATTCGCCGTCTGGAAGCTCAGTAGTGTCAAGCGCGTATTCGTGCATCCCGGTGACGTTCAGGTTCTTCCTGTCGCCAACTTGCAGCTTCATGTTATACAGGTTTGAATCTTCTGTCCCGAGTACTATCGCGGCCATACCTCTTAGATCCTGCGGGTTCGCATTGACAAAAGACAGTGACGAGATAGGCGGCGTAGTATCTACTATGACTTCAATGTCGCGCGTGACAGAATTACCCGACACATCTTCCCCCTTGAATGAATAAGGATAGATACCCTCGGATGTCGCGTTGACTCTTTTGGATGATGATAGGCTCGGTACGATCCTCGTAGGGTCGTCAGAGGTACTATCAGGCGCAACAACTCCATTCCTGTCGGTGATGTTCCACAAAAGTACTGATTCCTTTGATATCCCGACCCTGCTTCCTGCCACTTTTTGCAAGTTGCCACTTGAGTCTTTTACAAATACGTCAATGGATGGCGCCGTGTTATCGACTTCAAATTCTGACGCAAACGATGACACGTGGCCCACGAGGTCTGACGTGTCTATGCGCAACGTGTGCTTTCCTTCTACGAGAGCGCGGGTGTCGATCATTATGTCAAAAGTCCCGTCCACTAGGTCTGGACTGACAGGCTTGTTGCCATCTATTGCGTACTTGTAGCCAGCGAGGTTCTCTTCTGTAATTGAAACAGCGATGCTGTGCTCTTTGCTGCCGCCGACGAATTTTGGCAGATCTATTCCAATCGCTGGTGCAAGACTGTCTGGAAGTATTGTGGAGAACTTGGCCTCCACTTGCAAGGGCTCATAGAGGCTGTTTCCGTGGAACACTGTGTTGTGCAGGAGGACAGAATAAACACCGGTGCCATTGACCGGGACGTGAAGCAGAGTGGAGTTCTCGCCGGCGTTCTGGCTGAAGTAGAACGCGCCTCCCTCGCTAAATGAGGTGGTGCCAAGCCAGTCGTTGCTGGGCCACCCCGCGAAAGTCTCAAACACTCCCGAGGGCACGCTTGAAGCCACCATCCTGCCATCGGGCCCAAAGGCCATTGCACTGATGCTGGTCGAGTTATGGGGCCATGATATTTTCAGGGTCATTGAAGTTATCGTGCCGTCATCCACCGTGAAGTAGTATGACCTCCAGTCACCGGCGGAGTACCTGGAAGTCATGTCAAATAGGCCGCCCACATAGCCGTTTGGTCGCAGGCCAAGATCTTGCTCGGCTGTGTGGGAATCAGGAACAGCAACCACAGGCACGTCCTTTGGCACAGGTTTGCTCGCGACCACGTAACTTACGGGCATGACCATATGGTGACCCTTTCCATCCACAGGCACAATTAGTATCGAACCGTAGTAAATGCCAGGCAAGGTTTCTTCGGTGACATCAATCGTTGCTGTGACTTTTTCCTTGCTGTTTGAATGAAGCGTGAGGGACAGTTTGCCGTTTGTCGCCCCCTCAAGCGTGATTGCAGGGTTTGGTAGCCTTTCGTAAAATTCGATTGTAAGCGTATAGTTCATCGAAGTCGAGTTTATTTGTCTGTCGCCCTGCCAGAACGAAAACACCGTCGGGACAGGGTATATGCCTATCACGGGTGTGTTCTCGAATTTTTCATTAGGATCCGATATCCTGAGCTCCTGCACGGTGCCCCACGAGCCACCCCTATTAATCATCGAAGTCTCCGTATACGACACCTTGCCGTCCTCATCGCTATCCGCCCAGTCATAGGCATAGAGCGAAGCGATACGCAGGTAGTCGCCATAAATCTCAGTCGTGTTCATGAAGGATTCGAACGGAAAAGTGAGTCTTGCGACCATAAGGTCCGCGTTCTCTGGCATGCTGCCTATTTCATTGATGTTGTAATAGTTTGGATCGTAGCCAAATTCTGTCGAATTGTGCAGAGGGTCCTTTTCAAATGGGCGCGTCGAGTTTTGTATTTCGTACCTGGCTACGAGCTTTTCTATTGACGACATAACCTCTATTTCCATGTCCTTTGTTGAGGGATTTTCAATCACTATTTGGGTGGACGAAGAGTTGCCCTGTCCTACATACCCGGCAAACCATCGGCCGTCTCTGAATTCTTTGTCAAGCCTTTCCATTACGCCATTCCCACCCTCGATAATGCCAAGCACGTTATCGTACGAATAGATCGCCCTGGACATTGCAGACAGGACGTTTGGAACAGTCTCCTCTGTATAGGCAGCAAACTTGCCGTTTTCGCTCTCTGCAAGCTCGACTGCAGATAATGCATCGACCCTGCCGGATCCCTGCACGAACGGATCGTTCTTGAGGTCAACGGCTGAGGACATCAGTATCGTCTTGACTTGAAACGGGTCGACTTCTTTGCCCTGCCCTCTCAGGTCTTCAATCACAAGCGCCGCCGCTCCGGCAACTATCGGCGCGGCCATGCTCGTGCCACCGAAAAGGGCAAATGCGTTATCGTTATTCGGGTCGTCAGCGGTCGTGCCAAGGTTTTTGAGGTTTACTATAGTCGGCGTGAATGCGTATGACCCTATAGCCATCAGCTCCGGCTTGGGGTCGCCAAACAACCCTGGTCCTCTGCTGGAAAAGTCCGCCACATCATCAAAGTAAGTCGCGGCATTGCCAAACCGCGTGATATTCTGGAAACCATCATAGCCTACATGAACATTGTTGGTCGTGGCACCGACCGAGATCGCAAGAGGTGAAGAATTGGGAGTGCCCACAGATCCGTAGCCAAGGCCGTTGTTTCCAAGGCTGTTTACAAACAGTGTGCCGGGATAATCATTATCGAGCAGGCCGGGTACAGTAAGGAGCGACGAGAGCACCGACATTATGTCATACCCCGGCCCGTATTGCAAAAGCGGGAACGATGCCACACCCCAGCTGTTGCTGATGATATCGGCCTTGTGGTCGCCGCGATAGCTCCATGTACCGTTTTCAAGGTCAAACCCTGACGCGTAGAGCCAGCCGTATAACGAGTCCCCAGCCCAAAGCGCCTTGACAGGTATTATCCTTGCGCCCGGAGCAATGCCGGCAAGACCGTACTTTGTGCCGTTGGCGTAAATGTCGTACTGCTGCTCGCCGATTGAGGCTACAGTGGCAGCAGTGCCGGTACCGTGTCCAGCCAAGTCGTACATCACTCCAAAGTAGTCGCCGGCAGGATCAAGTGGCTTGAGCAGGTCTGCAATGACTACGCCGCCGTAGCCGGTCTTCTCCCCTAGGGTAGGCTTGGTTTTGTTGCTTGCAGCCTGCCACAGGTCGACTACCCTTGCGCCGACTGTCCCAGCTGAAAAGTCAGGAAAGCCGTCATTATTGTAGTCGTACGTCAGAAATTCATTTCCGTCTCCAAGCTTTATTGGAACGTCGTCTGTAAAGTCAAAAGAGGGCTCGATGAACAGATGTTCTATCTCACTTTGTCTTGTCACCAGCCTCGCGAGCTCGTTTTGCGTATAGAAATACCACGCGGAATACATGTCAGGGATTATAGTGTCATACACGCCGGGCTCCTTACTGTCCACCGCGAGCGCCGGCACAAGCCCAAACGTAATTGTGCCGAATTGCTGCTGAGTCTGGTATATTACTCCAAAATGATAGATGCCGCTCGCAGAGTGGATGTAGTCACTCGGACTGTGTCCTATTATCCAGTCGACCGTAGCTGTGGCGTTAACAATCGGTGTACCAAGAAAAGGATAGAGCGAGTTGTAGGTGGGTATATTGCCATGTGAAGTGTGGAGCAAGACGGTGCCGGTCTCGTTGACGTAGACCCAGGAGGTGATATTTTCCGGCAAGTTTTCTTCTGTGTAGCCGCCGTCCACCACCCTGCCAGACGAGTCTGTCTTGGCAATGTAGGACGCCCTTGTCAGCACGATGCCCTGCCCATCTGCATCCAGCATTATCGGCATGCCGTTTTTGTCCCTTGCCAGAGCATGCTTCATGTCCGGGTTGGAAAAGTCGGTACCGGTGTCCACTATCGCCACTGTTACGCCACTACCGGTGATGTTGTATTTGTCGGCAACTTGGTCGGAGCCTATTATCGACGAGCCTGAAAGCCTGCCGGGGCCGCCTATCTGATCTTTGCCAAAATCAAACTGGAGACGTGAGTCGGCCGCGTATGAAAAGCCGAGGTTTGATGGCGGCGGAGATTGCGATACCGCCACGCCCATGAACGGCTGCCCGTTCTCCATCGACCCTCCCAATCCCACAACATGTGCTCTGTTTGCAAGAGCCGCCACGTTCCCAGACCCGTATACTAGCGTCCTACCGGGATCCCCGTTATATTCCATTTTGCCAAGATGGATGACTCCAAAATCCGTCCTAATCGCGTTCTTGTCGAACTGCAAGGGATTGGTGGTTATCATGTCGGCCCCCAAGTTTGGCAGCGACTTGGAAAACGCTGTGAGCGGGCCGGATTCCTTGAGTGAGATAGAATACGCCGGCACCAGTAGAGAAGTACTTATCAGGAGCAGTAAGGCACCACAAAACATACCCCAAAGCATGTAATACGCTATTGTTATAGAGGATTATTCTTGGTTATTATGATTTCTATTGGTAAAAGTTGGAAAGTGCTTCTGCTTTACGGGATCGGCGTGTATAGGACGCACCATTCTGTTACTTCAGCAAGTCATCGTACTTGCCGGCTACAATGTCTGCAAAGACATCCTTGGCAGGCTTACCCTCCACCTTGACCCCCATGCTGACGCATGAGCCAATGACTTCTTTGACTGCACCCCTGATATCCTTGGCATACGAACCGTCTATCTTCATCTTGGCTATCTTGACCGCACTTGCAATCGTCAGGTCACCGGCATAATTCGTGCCGGCAGTCCCTGACCCCTTTGGTATTCCGGCCTCCTTACATACAAGGGCAGCAGTCGGCGGTATGCCAACCTCAACCGTGAATTTCTTGGTCTCAGAGTCGACCTCGACCTTGACTGGAACCTTCATTCCGGGAAAGTCCTTGGTCTTTTCATTAATGGTATTTACAACCTGCAATACGTTTACGCCCATTGGACCCAGAGCCGGACCCAGCGGAGGCCCTGCACTGGCTTCACCCCCGCTTACCAGCGCGGAAATGGATTTCTTGTCTCCCATAGCAGCCAAGCAGAGGATTTAGCTAAATTATAATTCTTGCTCTAATATCGTATCTCCACATGCTTGCTTACACCTTTTTAAACCTGTTTCGTCTGTAAAAGCTGAGATGGCAGATCAGCAGCCCAATGAGGGAGTTGGGTCCTTATTCTTCGAGCTTGCCGGCAACCTTCGCCTCTCGATGCTGACAAAGCTGAGCCAAAGGAACTATCGATTATCCCAGCTTGCGTCAGAGTTGGACGCCACGATGCAGGAGGCTCACCGAAACATGACCCGCCTTATAGACTCGGGCTTGGTGGCCAAGGACAAGGAAGGAGAACTGGTGCTTACTGCCTATGGCAGGACGGTAGTAATGATAATCCCGAGCTATGATTTCTTGTATCGCAACAGTGACTTTTTCTTTGATCACAGTCTCGGCGACCTTCCACCGAAATTCGTCCAAAGAATGGGCGCGTTCCAGAGCTGCGAAATAGTGCACGGCGTCATGGCCATACTGCAGCGTTGGAAGAGCCTCTACTCAGAATCTGAAAAATACATCAGGGAGATAATGGCGCAAGTGCCGCTAGACCTAATCGAGACTGTGAGCAGCAGGGTGGAAGGCGGCGTAAAATTTTCCTACATTTTTGCAAGCAACGCGGTCGTGCCAAAGGGCAGGACGCAGCTTTTGCAGAAGATCGGCTGGCGTAATTTCATCAGCAAAGGCCTAGTCGAGCGCAGGATGCTGCCGGAAGTCAAAGTGATGACGATTTTCAACGAAAAGCATGGGTGTGCACTTTTTCCCAATATGAAGGGCGAGGCGGATCTCAACACAATGTTTTATGGAGAAGACGGGGAATTCCTTGAATGGTGTGCCGATTTGTTCGACTATTGGTGGGAGAAGGCCGGGCAGTTTGACGAAAACAAGCTGAAACACGAAGTGTAGATCAGGTTTTTATACGCCAGACTTCATTCAATGCTATGCCAAAAGCATTTGTTCTCATGAATGCCGAACTTGGAAGTGAAGATTCTCTTGTTAATGACCTGAAGAAACTTGACAGCGTAAAAGAAGTTTATCAGGTTTACGGCGTTTACGACATTGTGGCGCAGGTCGAAGCAGACACGATGGAAAAAGTGAAAGAAACGATCACGTGGAAGCTCCGAAAGCTCAACGGCGTCAAGTCCACCCTGACAATGATAGTGATGGAATAGTCAGGCAGCAGCTTTCATCACGACGAGCTTTCCGAAGTATTTGCTCACAAGCGCAAATGACGCGCAAAGGAACGCTAGCGCAAGTGTGAACGTTATACCATAACCAAACGTTGCCGCGACTTCTCCGGCCGCTATCGACCCTATCAAGAGCCCCGCGCCGATTATCGCGCTATTGACCCCAAGCACGCTTCCTGCACGGCCGTTAGGGATCATCCTGAGGAGCGACGAGGTCGTGGTAGTGCTCCATAGGCTAAAGCCAACTTCTGCTGCCACAAACACGGCAAGCGTCATCATCAACATTGACGACGAATCGCTTGCAAATAGAAAGGCCGCTGCAACTGCAAGTACTATGCCAAACATCCTCGGAATGTAAGCGAGCTTGCCCATTTTCTCTTCGCCGCTCCTTGCCACCAGCCCGTAGTTGAACGGAAGGAAAAACACCTTTGACATGTGCAGTATAGTGTATGCGAGGAACACCTGCGAGTCTGTGACTCCGCCGCTCTTTAAGAAAGGCGTATAAGGTGTATACAGCAGGTTGCCCGAAAGGAAAAACAGACCAGTGCCGGCAAAGAACAGGAATTCTTTTCTTGACACGCTGGCCCGCAGCTTTGAAAGCGAAAAGTCAGACACGGGTTTTAGGAACATCATGGGCACCTGCTTGAGCCGATCGACCAGAGCGGCAGGCGACATGGTGATTGCCTTGCGCTCAAGCGTCGCCGGCGGATCCTTAACAAACATGATTGTCAGGGCGATCGACGAAATCGCTATCGCGGAGCAGATAATCGCGTACGACTGCGCATCGTGTTGCATGAGCCATAAATATCCTGCCACCATCGCGATGACGAGCCCGGCTGCGCTAATAAGTGACGTCCAGCTGAATGTCT
This sequence comes from Nitrososphaera sp., assembly GCA_036003785.1. Taxonomy (GTDB): domain Archaea; phylum Thermoproteota; class Nitrososphaeria; order Nitrososphaerales; family Nitrososphaeraceae; genus Nitrososphaera. The sequence goes on along the minus strand of DASYSB010000039.1, from coordinate 9,496 downwards.
TGAGCCAGTCCTCCTTCGTTGACTTCTCCATGACAAGCAGGTTCGTTACCGGCGCCGGTCCGACAGAAAAGAACCCCACCAGCGCAGATAGGAGCATGAGGACTGGGATGCTTGAAACAAAATACATTGCCGCACTTGTGATCGCAATAGCGACTGAGCAAACGGCGATTATGGTCTTGCGCCAGTGCATCGCATCGATTAGCCTGCCCCAGAAGACTGCGCCAAGCGTCATTGCCAAGTTTGAGAGGAACATGGCGATTGCGACTTCCCTTACCTGGCCGCCAAGCGCAAGCATGTAAATTGGAATTATGGTAGAAATACCGTTAGAGCTCGCGTTCATAGGCACGAGGTACCACGACCACTTGCGACTAGCTAGAGAGATGGAAGCTTGCAATACTAATCTACTTCAACAATTTCTCGTTAGATTCATTTATAAAATTCGTATGGTATATAATTATGACAACAACTTCCATTATTGTCAGGATCGCAACTTTAATGAACCGGTTAAACGGAGACAGCAGTGTTGGGACTGTTTGCGAAAAAGGCCAACGAACAGAAGGTGTGGAAGTGCCAGCACTGCAACATGACTTTTGACGACAAGGTGAGGATGAAGCGTCATATGAAAAAAGCCCATGGTGAGAAGGGTGGCGACATGCCCAACATGAACCCTTTTGGATTTTCGTAGCACAAAGACTTATTTCTTGTTATTACATCCTACACTTGGACTCGGGGCAATCATGTTTCCAATCCACGATGACACAGAGCGCGTGCATGGAAGGCCGTACCTGAACTATGGCATGATTGCTATAAACGTCATCGTTTTTGTCTGGGAAGCATCGGCTACAGGTTTCTTTTCAGACGATCGGGCAGTTGAACAGATGTTCATGACCTATGGCGCGGTGCCAGACAGGCTAGTCAATGACTTTCCAGCGAGTGCGCCCACCATTCTAACGTCGATGTTTATGCACGCGGGCGTAGCCCACATCATTGGTAATATGATTTTCTTGTTCGTGTTTGGAGATAATATCGAGGACAAGTTCGGTAGGATAAAGTACATCCTGATATACGTTGGTTGGGGTGTGGCCGCGGCCCTTGCCCATAGCGCCTACGCAGTTTCAACTGGCGGTGGAGAGATTCCGGCAGTCGGTGCATCAGGCGCGATTTCTGGCGTTCTTGGAGCATACATGGTCATGTTCCCGAGGGCCAAGATCTTTACGGTCATAGCGGCGTTTTTCCTCTATACCGTGCGCATACCTGTTCTTATTTACATCCCTTTATGGTTCGCAATGCAGGTGATATTTGCAGTGTTAGGCCAGCTAGGACCGGCTGGCGGATCTGGCGTGGCGTACCTGGCGCACATTGGTGGCTTTGTCGCCGGCGTTGCAGCCGGCTTTGTCTGGAGGACTCTGCCTGACTCGATCAAGTACAGGGAAGGCATTGCCACTGCAGGTGGCGCCAAGCCGGCGTTCAGAGGTCCCATGTTCAGAAAGGCACGGCCTAGAATCGAGGACGTAGTGACAGCCGCGCCAGAGGTAATAGAGGGCCCGGACTATTATGAGGTCATTGCTGAGATCCGGGGCGTGTCAGACGCCTCCGACATTAGTGCAAGCTATGATGCCAACAGCAGACAGGTAAGAATAGTCGCGCACGGCACGAGAAAGTACGAAATGTCTGCCAGGTTGCCAGCGACGGCGGCCAACCCTGTGGTGAAATATATCCAGTATCTCAATGGGATTGCCCGCATCAGGCTCACGAAATAATATAACTACCTTGCAGCAAATTTAAAATATCCCACAAAGGCCCATTAAATTTACAATTTTAGGAGGAATATGAGAAAATGTCAATACAACAGGGATCAGCTGGAGGTGTTCCAGTGTTAATCTTGAAGGAAGGAGCATCGCAGACAAAGGGTCGCGACGCGCAAAAGAACAACATCACTGCTGCAAAGATGATAGCGGAGATTGTCAGGAGTTCTCTCGGTCCAAGAGGCATGGACAAGATGCTTGTCGATACCCTTGGCGACGTGACAATAACAAACGACGGCGCTACAATACTGAAAGAGATCGATGTGCAACATCCGGCTGCAAAGATGATGGTGGAGATAAGCAAAGCCACTGACAACGAGGTAGGTGATGGCACGACCTCTGTGGTGGTGCTTGCCGGCGCGTTGATTGAAAAGGCCGAAGAACTGATCAACAAAGACGTGCACCCGACAATCATCGTCGATGGATATAGGAAGAGCGCGACAAAAGCAATAGAGATATTGAACAGCATAGCGCAAAGAATAACTGGCAACGAAAAGGAACAGCTGATAAGGATAGCCAAGACATCAATGCAGACAAAGCTTGTGTCAAAGGAAGCTGATGACCTTGCTCAGATGGTTGTTAACGCCGCCACTTCAGTAGCTGAAAAGACCGATTCCGGTTTCCGCTTGGACATCGATGACATCAAGGTAGAAAAGAAGGCTGGCGGTAGCATACGTGACACAAAGCTGATCAAGGGAATAGTGCTTGACAAGGAAGTCGTGCATGGTGGCATGCCAAAGAGGATCCAGCAGGCCAAGATCGCCCTTATCAATTCAGCTCTAGAGATAGAAAAAACAGAGTTTGACGCCAAGATAAACATCAGCTCCCCGGACCAGATGAAAATGTTCCTTGAAGAAGAAAATCGCATGTTAAAATCTATGGTTGACAAGATCATTGCAAGCGGCGCCAACGTAGTTGTGTGCCAAAAAGGCATTGATGACATTGCGCAACACTACCTTGCAAAGGCTAACATTCTTGCGGTAAGGCGCGTAAAAGAGTCTGACATGACCAAAATGTCACGCGCAACCGGAGCCCGGGTCGTAAACAACCTTGACGACCTAACAGCCAAGGACCTTGGCTCTGCCGAACTAGTTGAAGAGCGCAAGGTAGAGACTGACAAGTGGGTATTCATAGAGGGATGCAAGCACCCAAAGTCAGTGACCATCTTGATAAGGGGCGGATCACAGAGGGTTGTCGACGAGGCGGAGAGATCAGTGCACGATGCGCTGATGGTGTCAAAGGATGTACTCGAGAAGCCGGCCATAGTAGCAGGAGGAGGAGCTCCAGAGGCCTATGCTGCGTCAAAGCTCAGGGAGTGGGCAAGTACCCTTTCTGGAAGAGAACAGCTGGCTGCGGAGAAGTTTGCGGAAGCCCTTGAAGTAATACCGCTGTCGCTTGCAGAGAACGCAGGAATGGACCCGATTGACACGCTGACCGAGCTTCGATCAAAACAGAGCAAGGGAAGCAAGTGGACCGGAGTCGATGCTAGGAACGGCAAGATTGCAGATATGAGCAAGCTGGATGTCGTTGAGCCGCTTGCAGTCAAGGAGCAAATAATCAAGTCCGCCACTGAAGTAGCATCAATGATCCTGAGGATCGACGATGTCATTGCGTCAAGCAAGTCCGGTGGCGGCCCACCTATGCCACCTGGCGGAATGGGAGGCATGGGCGGCATGCCCGGAATGGGCGGCATGGACATGTAAGGTCTCCAACCCTTACTTTTTTAGTTCTAGGGCAATCACTTCTTTTGCCCAGCTCCCGGTTTCCTGCATAGTCGATAACTTGAGTAGAAAATCCCGCCAGGAAATGCTACCGTAGGCATTAACCCATGCCTTGTAGCGGTTCGTTATACTGTCAAGAGCCTGATTGTGGTGAAGGCAATATTCATTGTCCTTCAATGCGCTTCTATGACAAGCGGTGCATTTCTTCGTAGTCATGGAAGGTTTATTTAGAGTCTGGATTTTAAGGGTTGTAACAACGTTATGCTTGCCACCCCTTCAAAAGTTGTATGGATAGTTGCAGTAGGGTACTTGGCATTCTTTTTTGCCCTCGCATCGGGAATGATCAATGCGATAATTGAGGGAAGGAACTTGGGCGGCTTTGTGCTGCCGACTCGCTCTGCCCAGACGATTGGCGAGACGGTCGTCATTACGCTGATACTTTTCATCGGCATGGCCGGCACTTTCATGCTTTACAACTCAGGAAGGTCAACAGACCCGAAAGTGCAGCAAGCGCTTCTTATTTCAGGCTTTGGAGTACTTGGTATTGCCCTGCTTCTCGGATTCATACTGGTAAATATCAAACTCTGATCAGGCAGTTTTTGTAGACGACCTGTGTTCCTGCCGGTACTGATTCGTGGTCTACTACCGTGACTTCAAGGTTGCTTTCCACCCGCTCGACGCTCAGCCTGGCCGCGCTCTTGTGCTGGAGCAATCTCAGACTGGCGGGCGACTGGACCCAGCCGCCAAACTTTCTGTAGCGCAGCATGCTTGTCGCAAGCACTGGAATGCTCCCATCAATGCCGCGCCTGACAAGCAGCATCAGCAATACAGAAAGCAGATGGTTCAGGCTGCCTGTCCGCTCTCGCGCTGCGAATAGGTTGTAAAAGCTATTGACAGAGTCAAATATCAGAATCGAGCTTGAAGCCATTGATTCAAGTATGTCCTTTACCATCGGAACAAGCCGACCTTCGGAAGGCAGATAGATGTCAATGCTTTTTGTCTGAACAAGTCCGACATTGAAATACGCTGTAAAGGTGGTGTCAAGATCAACATAAGTCACCTTCTCAAACTGGGATACAAGATGCGCGACGAAGCATAATTTCGCGTACGGGTCCCTGAACATTAGTGTATTTAAGCCACGCGTGCTCAGTAGCTTGTCGGACAATTGCGGTTTTATTGCATGAGGATGGATATATGAGTGACATTGACGATCAAATAAGGCGCGACTTTGCTGTAACAAAAAAAACCATATACATGAATAATGGTGCTATTGCTCCGACGCCCTTGTCGACGATCAAGGCAGTGACAGATTTCATGCTGAAATGCGCTGAAGCCGGCCCTGATGCACGCCAGACTTCTGAGTATATCACGTCGTTGCTTGACGAGCTGCGCACAAGGCTTGCGCACCTGATAAACTGTGATCGTGACGAAGTGGTGCTTGTCCAAAGTACTACTGAGGGACTCAACATGGCGGCAAACGGCATTGGCTGGAAACAGGGGGACGCGATTGTGGTCAGAGGCGGCAGACACGAACACCATGCCAACTATTTGCCCTGGGTTTCGCTCTGGCAGAGGAAAGGAGTGCAGCTGAGGGAGCTTGCCATAGATGAGAGTGGATATTTTGATCTCGGCGACCTTGAAAAATTGATCAAGGGCGCTCGGCTTGTGACTATGAGCCATGCGCTGTACAACACTGGCGCGATAATGCCGCTTGAAGAGGTCGGCAGGATTGCACAACAAAATAACGCGCTCTTCTGCGTGGACGCGGCCCAGAGCGCCGGCACGATCCCAATTGATGTGAAAAAAATGGGCTGTCACTTTATGGCGTTCCCCGGCTTCAAGTGGCTCTGCGGCCCAACCGGGATAGGCGCCTTTTACTGCAGCAAAAAGGCATCTGAAATGCTGTCGCCGCAGACCATCGGAGGCGAGTCAGCCACGCTGTCAGAGCAGAACGTCATCTCTTTCTTTGACATGCCAGCCAGATTCCAAGCGGGATTTCGGAACTACCCTGGAGCTGCCGGCCTTGAAGCCTCTTTGAGGTACATACTCAGGATAGGCCTCGAGGGAGTCAGGAAAAAGAATATGAAGGCGGCAGGGATCTTGCGCGACGAAATAGGCAAGATCCCGAACGTCAAGATGTACGGCCCAGACGATGAAAATAAGCGGACATCGATTGTCACTTTCACAACGTTGATGGATTCATCGATTTTGGTACAAAAGCTGGAACAGGGCAGCATAATAGTTGCTGCGAGGGATATTGGCGGTGGAAAGAAAGCGGTAAGGGCAGCACCCCACTTTTTTAACAGCGAAGAGGAAGCCGAGACAGCTGCGAGCTACGTCAAGAACTTGCTTCGATGACTATTTCTTTTTTTGCTCGCCCTGGCCTTCGATCACAATCATTGTCAGCGTTGACCTGACCTTGTCAATACGCCTGACGTGCCATGTTATGGTTTCACGCAACTTGTCCATTGAATCTGATCTGATTTTGGCGATGATGTCATATACTCCATAGACCCCAGATACTTCAATAGCTTCCGGAAGCTTTTTGATTTCGCGGATAATTTCTTCTTCGGAACCGAGGTCGCAGTTGATAAGGACGTATGCTGTGGGCATACGGAATTATCGTTTTGTGAGTAATTAAACAGATCGTATTACGCCTCTCAAGCAGAGTTATTAACGACATTCTGGCTTCAAAAAATGGCATATGAGAGTGATCGACCTTACAATGAGAATTACACCCTCGATCGCGGTCTTCCCCGGCTCTCCTCAGCCGTCCTTTATCGCCTGGTCCAGCTTTGACTCACACGGCTACGAATCTGAGGCGATGTTCATGAGCACCCACACGGGGACGCACGTTGACGCCCCTTCCCACTTTGCTCCCGGCCTTGCGAGCATTGACATGATTCCAGCGAGCAGGTTCGTTTGCAATGCTGTCCTGATAAAGGTACCAAAGCGCGCAAACCAGCTGGTAGAACGCGAGGATCTTGCAAATGACCAGATTAAAAAGGGCGACACTGTGGTAATCGCGACAGGCTGGGAAAAGCGTGCCGCAGATAGTAGTTACACAACCAAAAACCCTGGACTGTCAGAGCAAGTTGCGAAATATCTGGCAAGGAAGAAGGTCAATGCTGTCGCAATTGACGGTCCCAGCATAGATGCAGGGAATGACAGCAAATTTACCGCTCATAATATCTTGCTTCCGCGTAATATATTGGCGGTAGAGAACCTCTGCAACGTAAGTAAGATATCAACAAAGCGATTTACGTTATTGATTAGCCCACTCAAGCTTGGAGGCACAACAGGATCGCCTGCACGCGCGCTCGCACTCGTCTGAAAGTGAGTTTTACTACTATACAGTCCTATAGAGACAAGATTAAGAACCACTTTGCAACAACCTTTTTAGAGCAAGCACTAAACTCATGCCCATGGAGTTGGAACGCCCACGAAAAATGGAGCTGCTGCACACACCCAAATCAGAGCTTCTGAGACTCATGAGGGAAAATTCCCTAACTGTTGATGAGGTCGTTTTTCTGTTCGGATCAAACAAGGTGGCTCCTCCCGACATCAGGATGAACGCGCCGACTATCTGTGACAAGCTGTTGACGATGTTCTTGAGCCAAGCAGTCATGCACGCGACTGTCGCCCCTATGACTGCGTAGTTTTTTTCTCTTCTACCTGTGAAACATAACTGTCAAACCACGTCGGCAGATCAATGTACAGGTCTGTAGCAAAGTGGTAGCCTATGCCAGCTTGCCACGCTTCTGCGGTCTTGCTTGCTGCGTTAGATTCGTTGATGCAGCCTGTGCAGTACTCATTGCTCGATACTCCCATAAAGCGCGAGGACGGGTACTTGTGCATCCATGATATCTGGTCATGATACACCCATTCCTCCTCTAGGCTGACGATATCAGAGATCGGCATTATTCTTTCGGTCACTTTATAGTGACCGGGATTCATGACGACGAGCATGTCCTGCCCGTAGCTCTTTGCTTTGTTGTAGATTGTGAGATAGTAACTATTCTCGGCATTTGTTTCGATGTTGGTAACTTCGTCTACAAAGATTCCATCTACTCCCGACGCCATCTGACTGTCGATGTCGGCCTTGACAGCATTTAGGTCTCGTGCGCCATAGTTCGTCCAAGTGTACGTTAGCACCTTGATGCCGGCATCCTTAAACTGCTGGAGCACTTCAGGCGTCAGGTTCGGCTCACCGTCCGGGAATGAGTGCGGCACAATCACGAGCTCTGGACGGGCTGTTAATATCCTAGTAGCCTGATCTGTCGCTTTGCCGTTTTCATCAATCAAATGTCCATAGTAAATGACGTAAAAATTCTCCGACTTTGCAAACGCAACCTTTGCAAATGGCAGCATGATTGAAGCCCCCACCGCGCCTGCAAAGACTACTGAAGCGACGACGACTATCGCGAAGTAAGATCTCTTCTTCGTAGATTGCACCGGTAATGATAGAATTCGTGCTTTTTATGGTGGAGCATTGATATACCATTAAATTATGCTACGTAGGAGCGTAAATTGCTCTGGGCCCGTAGCTCAGCCAGGTAGAGTACCGGACTTTTAACTTTCGCAGAAAGAAATCCGGCTGTCTCGGGTTCGAATCCCGACGGGCCCGCGCTTTGTTCTCAAATAGTGTTCATGAACAGTGTTTGTAATTGGAATCCAATCTCCGAACTTCTATCAGCACGGAACCCTTAGGATTTGACTATGTACTGTTAAATTCTTGGCGACTATGGTGACTAATGCAGAGTGGGAGTTGCAAAAAAATAAGAGTTAACACATATGAACTAGGTTTGGAATCATATCACTTGATGTTACTTGACCGTTAAGGAAGATGCAATCAACCTTCATCGAATGCTAAGAGGGAAAATAGAGATACAGAATAGGGTATCTCTAGACAACGTATTTGAAGACGAGAAAGGCACGCTTGGCTTGATTTACACTCCCGGGGTCGCCTACGTATCGACTGAGATAAGCAACAACAAGGATCTAGTCTACGACTACACTTCAAAATGGAACAATGTAGCAATTGTTTGCGATGGAACGAGAGTTCTGGGGTTGGGTAATGTCGGACCGGAAGCAGCACTTCCAGTTATGGAAGGCAAATCCGTCCTTTTCAAGAGTCTTGGAGGGATTAACGCAATCCCATTATGCATATCGATACAGGACAAAGAAGAGATAATCAGATTTGTGAAGGCTATCCAACCCGTTTTTGGCGCTGTAAATATCGAAGACATTGAATCCCCAAAGGTGCTAGAGATTGTTGAAAGACTAAAAAGCGAATTGAATATTCCTGTGTTCCACGACGATCAACATGGAACTGCTATCATAGCTCTCGCAGCCCTGATAAATGCCCTAAGGCTGATTGGCAAAAGATTGGATTCAGCAAGAGTGGTCATTGCTGGAGCAGGCTCTGCTGGCTATGGCATATTTAAGATCCTGTATCAAGCTGGATGTCGGGATATTATTGTGGCAGACAGCAAAGGGGCAATATACAACGAAAGATCAGATCTAATTGACGAAAATAATAGACGCAACAACCCATACAGACTAGAAATAGCGACAAAAACCAACCCTAGTCAACTGAGCGGTAGCCTTGCAGACATCATCAAGGGCTCTGATGTGTTTATTGGGGTGTCCGGCAAGGGTGGCATAGTAAGCAAAGTTGCGTTGGACTCTATGAATCACAATGCCATCGTATTTGCGTTAAGCAATCCTGATCCTGAAATACTTCCTTCAGAAGCTGTGCAGGCAGGAGCAAGAATCATAGCGACAGGCAGATCAGATTTTCCCAATCAAGTCAACAACGCCGTAGTCTTTCCATCCTTACTGCGATCCCTGCTGGATCTAAGAGCAAGGAATATCAATGAAGATATGCTCGTAGCTGTAGCTTACGCAATAGCAAATCTAGTTGACAGCAAACATTTGGCCGACGATTTCATAGTGCCTAGGGTGAAC
>DASYSB010000038.1:0-10549 GCA_036003785.1 Nitrososphaera sp. | reverse complement strand
TTTTCTATTATCGTCATCCACTTGTTGGTTCCTTCGCTGCCGACATTGGCTGCTCGTGTGAACTATATTTTAAAAGCGTCCCATACCGCTCTGGCTATCTTGCGTATTTCCTCATCAGTAAAACCTTCTTTATGTAAATTCTCTCTCAACGATTCAAGGATCTCATTCTTCCACTCATTCATAACGACATAATCTGGAAAGCGGTTTTTCAGCATTGAATAGAGGAGGTCGTTATTTTCTCGGGTAAAGTCCAAAGTGATTTTTGCAACCGCAGATTCAACATATAAAGGTCTGTTTGTATGGCCTACTTTAGACAAGTTTCCGTTGCGATGGCAGTCAGACGATAATGCTCAAAATCATTCTTGGAAACAGCCAGTCCGTTCAAGGGTCCAAATCCCGCAGTTCCATTCTAGCGCCTGAAGGCCTTGTATAGGTCTGTCAGTACGTCTGTTGACTTTGACGGGTCATTGCCGGTCTCTGCCGAGAATGAAATGCTTGATTCTAACGCCTTGCACTGGCTACAGTAGTACAACGATGAAGGAAGTGACTTGTGGTCGTCATTTGGGTGCCCGCATGTATCGCATACCATGGTCGCTAGAAGGAAAAATTACTTCTCATGGATATTAAATGTCGAGCAGTCGTAAAACCTTCCACACAATGAAAGGAAATTTTACCTTGGCTTGTGGCGCTTGCGCCGTTCTGCCTTGGCGTACTTTTTGCTGCCCGATCTCTGAGCACTATAAGCATGGGTTTTTGTAATATCGCGTTTTCGCGGCATGGACAAGCTAGAATGACGCGGGTATTATATACGCTACCGCGGCTCTTCCTTCATCTTTGACAGTCTCCTTTCTATTTCGCTAACTATCTGTCGCTGGTTGGAGTATCCAGTGTTCTTGTAAAGGTCAAGGTTCTTCTTCAACGTCTTTAGAAGCCACTTCCTGTCCTTGAACTCATAAAAGATATTTTCCCATTCTTGAGAAAACGCGGTTATGACCTTGACAACCTTGCCAATGACGTTACGCTTTGCGACGCTGTAGGTCGTGCCTGAAAGGGGGTCTTCGACATTCACCGCCCCGTCGATTATGCTTACCTTGGTCACCTTCACATGCTCGACCGCCAAGTCCTTGACATCTGTTAGCTGCAATACCTGAATGTAGTCGCCCGTTCTGAGCATGTCGACCACGGTGTATACAACGATGTCGCCGGGATACATCATGCTTGGTATGTACCTGTCAGATATTCCCACGTGTCCCGAGTCGGCTATCAAGAGGCCATAGTCGTCCTGAAGGTATTTCTTGCATGTTAGGTAGACGTGTGACCTATCCGATGCTGCTATCCGCTTGAGCACTTCGATCAAGGTGTTGCCGACATTCTTGTCAAGCGATATTATTTCGTCTGCAACTGCAGCAATCTTGTCTTTTTTAGTGATCATCGGGGGAGAAGCCGCCTGCGAGTTGTCCGGCGGAGGTGTCGAGGACAATCGAATCTACTAGAAGAATCTTTCTAATAACATTATCCAAATTAGAAATTGAACAAAAACAATAAATTAACTGACAAGTTCCTGTATTACTGAATGCAGGACAAGAACAGGATTCCCAGATGGCTTGTGGAAAAAGACCCCTCGTGGGAAAAATCAATTGATTCAGACCTAGGAATGTTAAAATGGACAAAAAAAGGCACGGGGATACTGGCCACATGTCAACCAACCAGCGTGTTTTGCGAGATTGTGGGCCAGACTGACGAAGCAGGTCTGTCAGACATTGCCGCTGGCACGAGGACCGAAAGACAGGCTGCACACGTGTCAGGAGCTGGCGACATTGCAAAATATCTATCCAGCAGGTACCTTAACCCGGGGATCAACGGTCCACGGTTTGACCTCAGGAAGCCCCGCAACTTCTAAGACTTTTTTCTAGAAGATCGGATCATACGAATCTTGCAGATCAAGACACCACAAGGACTTAAAGCTTAGCTCAGCATCGAATCCTCAAACCTTCCCCCCAATGATTGTTGCAGGCCGATCCCCTGACTCCCTGCGCCTGCAACAATTATTTTATATATAAAACACCGCAACTGTTGATTGCCTATTGTCATTACAGGACGCAATGCAAAAGCTTGCCAAGGATGCAGTAAAGCAGGTCAAGGGAGCCAAGGTGGTTGGTCTTGGCAGCGGGAGCACGGTAGCACATATCGTCAGGGAAATGGCAAAGCTGCCCAAAGGATCAATTGAATTCATTCCTACTTCGCTACAGATAAAGCTGGAAGCAGAAAAGAGCGGGCTCCATATGTCCGATGAAAGCAGGGTTCCGGACATCGACATAGTCTTTGACGGCGCCGATCAGATAGACTCCAAGTTCAATATGATAAAGGGCGGAGGAGGCGCGCTGTTGAAAGAAAAGATCCTGATCTCATCAGCCAAGAAAGTAGTCATTGCGGCGGATTCTACCAAATTCGTGCAAACATTGAATAAGTCGGTTCCAATCGAGGTCCACCCAATGGCTCGCGTGGCAGTGCTCAAAAAGCTCACAGAAATGGGAGCCAAGCCGGCATTACGCACACTTGATAGGGGCTACCCGTTTGTTACAGAAAATGGCAACGTCATCCTTGACACAACATTTTCCTCTATACCTGACCCCAAAAAGAAAGAGGTTGAATTGAAATTAATTGCTGGTGTGCTTGAAGTCGGGCTCTTTACAAAAAGGGCAGACATCTACTACAAGGCCAATAGCGATGGCACTTTTGAAACCATGACGTTTTAGCAGCATGGCAGCTGCAAGAATTCTTTATCTAGCTGCGAGACCCACCCATCGCCATGAGTGAGAATCCCCCACCAAAACAGAAATCTCTTTTGCAAGAATTCTTTGACTTCCTGAAGACCTTCGGCGTCATTGGTCTTGCAATTGCGTTCGTCATAGGCGCAGCCGCTTCAAAACTGGTCACCGCATTCGTGAACGACCTTGTCACTCCGTTAGTGGGACTCTTCCTTCCATCCGGCGATCTTGCAACGATGCACGCCAATGTTACCAGCAGCGTATCTGGTGCTACTTCGCAGTTCAAGTATGGCGACTTGATAGCCACTATCATAGACTTTCTCATAATCGCCTTCATAGTGTTCCTTGCCTACAGGGTGCTATCAAAGTACAAGATAGTTGAGGACAAATCCAAGCCTGCGCCAAAATAGTTACAATACCGGCCGGGGGACAAACTGACCATGCCCGAGCGCCTTGCTGTCCACCTGACCGTCTTCCATCACTATCATGCCCCTTACAATGGTCATGACCGACCAGCCCTTCAGCTTGTGCCCGTCATAGATTGTATAGTCAGAGTAGGACTGTAGCAGATCTGGAGTCACTTTTTTTTCAATATCCATATCGACTATTGTGAGGTCTGCATCGGAACCGGGCTGGATGGTGCCTTTCTTTGGATACATGCCAAATATACGGGCGGTGTTGTAGCTGGTGACTTCTGCGACCCTCTCGATTGTTATTCTATCTTGGTTTACACCGTAGCTCAGAAGCACAGGCAGCATAGTTGCAATACCAGGAAAGCCGGCAAGCGCTGACCAGATGTCACCTTTGCCCATTTTCATCTCAAGCCTGTTAGCAACATGGTCACTCCCGATTGTGTCCACTAGGCCGTTTCGCAGCGCTGACCACATGCTCTGGAGGTCACTTTTTGATCTAATTGGCGGCACGACTTTGCCAGTTACCTTGCCAAATTCTACGGTGTGCGTCAGGTAATGGGGACATGTTTCAATGTAATAGTTCGATCTCCCCTTTTGCCTCTGCGCCAGTATCGCGTCAAGCGCAGCAGTTGATCCAATGTGCGCAAAGTAGAGGTTCGTTCCAAATTTCCTTCCAAGCTCTGACACCTTGGCAACGCTTTCCGCTTCAGACAAAGGTGGCCGGGAATCAGACCATGCTTTCAGCGCCGTCATTCCTTTTTCCTTTGCTTCGCGCATACGTTCCGAGCACATTGCAGGATTTTCTGCATGTACTAACACAGTAGAATGTCCCTCCGATCCTTCCTTCATTATGGCCGACATCAGCTCGTCTGTCATATCGACTTCATGCTCACAGATGCCGCGTGTGCCCGGCTCAAGATCCATGTAAATATGATTCAGAGCGGCGCCAAGGTTCATGTAGATTTTCAGCGAGTTGATACCAAGCTCTTTCAGGTAAGTGATCTCGTTGACTTGCTCTAGCCTAAGGATTGAAGCATGGATGGAATAATCGATGTAATGATTGCTTTTGCTAGCCTCCAGTTGTTTTGTTACGTTGCGATAGCTGTCGTAGAGCCTCAGCATCCGGATCATTGTTGTGACGCCACCTACAGCGGCCGATCTTGATTCCGTCCTAGCGGCCTCGTTGATTGGAGTGTAGACGCCATAGTGGACGTGCGGGTCTATTGCGCCAGGCAGCACGTATTTTCCACGGGCGTCAATCCTTGTTGAAGCGGAAATATTGTTAGCAGAATTTGTCAGCGCCTTTACCTTGCCTTCCTCGATCATGATGTTCGTGTCAACAATGCCGACTTTTGGGATGACAGCAGAGGCATTTGTGATCAGGACATCGCAAGAGTTCTGCATGCCGCTTTGATTAGATTGTTTGACACTCGTAATATGTTTATGCCCTGAACTCATCTTTCATGCGGTATTTGTTCGCGCGCATAGCTATAGGCTTGTTCAAGAGCTGTACCAGTAAAAGACAACGGTGGGCAAACAATCCAGTTGTCTATCTTCTGAATCTTAGCTGGCCTTGTCTAATAGAATGGACAATACTTTGGTATTTGGTGAATCTGTAGCCGTTCTTCTTCAGAGCGACAATGAGAATATCATATTCATTTACTATCCTCACAAACCTTCGGTTACAGTTAAAATGAAAGATCCCACCTCTTGCGCTCACCACAACGCTTTTGGACCTACCATGAATTGGTTTGCCACACATATTGCATGTTTCCTTTTTTTTCACAGCATGTCAGTTACTAAGTCTTGAGGCATAAACAATATTGTGTAATATCTTTTCACATCTAAACCTGCGACCACTAGCAATAAGTCAGTAAAGTTGAGTCCCGGATTAGTGCAATGTATGCGACACCTCAAAATACCAATGGCTTCAAAAACGACGAATGACAATTATTGTCCTTTAATTGCATAGTTTCTGCCTTGATGCACTAGTCGTGCATTACTAACATATTTTATATTGGGATTGCATCACGGGAAACGTGCGGGCTGGTAGTTTAGTCCGGTAGAATACGCGCTTCGCAAGTGCGGGGTCGTGGGTTCAAATCCCACCCAGTCCACTTTTTTGACTCTGCGCATTCGGTTGCAGCTGCAATCCCCTCCGCATTTACCCGCGATTAATATTACATTATGAAGCCGCGTAAAATGCGCATCAATCGACTAAATAAAGTGGCTTCCTAGCTTTAATCTAAACCTCCTGTCACGTTCGCTTGCAAGTGCGCCTATTATTGCCTTTAATTCAGCTTTGATTTCTTTGGCAACTTGCTCTAGTGGGGAAATGTCAATCGCGCTCACGTTTCGGGTACTAACAAAGACAAAGCATGTGTTCACATCTTCCGCAAATTCAATTCTTGCATAGGTTATGTTATGGGTGAGTGCTGTTCATAGCGGTTGGGAATATATTTCCCCGTGACTTCTAATATTCTACCACTTTGACCTTGCTCAGACTAAATGGCTTGGAATCCTTCCACATGTGATCAAAGTAGTCAGAGCACCACTCACAGAACATAGTGTTTTCACCAACGAACAATGTGCTCATATCAACTTCGCCCTTCGAGTTTGGAAACGCAATGGCAGCTTCCCGATCATCGGTAATGAAAAGAGCGACGTTCACTTGCTCAACCATCTTTCTCTCAAAAATACCTTTTGCAATCAATTCATCAATTTTCGGAACGATATTTTCCACCACATTTCTTGGAAAGATCGTATTGTGGCCGACCAGCGCAGATATCTTGATTCCGTGCTTGGCCCTGTCTATGAGTATTTCGCCTTCTTCGGGCCAAGCCTGAGAGACGATTATTTTTAGTGATCTGGTAGATGACGATTGCAGCTTTTTCAAGCTCTGAAAAACAGCTGTCACACTGTTCACTATCTTGCAATTCTCCAGAGCGCCAATCCTCTGCACAAATTTTTCTGGAATGCCGCCAAGTGTGTGTTCCGTGAAAAATCCCCTATGCTTTTTGGCAAACAGGAAATAGGGAATCTTTCCCGTCACCATTCTGCCAAATTCTGTAATGTGAAATGTCCCATCGCCTCTCTCCGCCAGGCCGGCGTCGCACAGCCTGTTCAGGTTCTGGTGGGCATGCTGGGCGGTGATGTCGAGCTGCCTGGCAAGGGAGCTCAGCTTTGCCGGCCCCTTGTCGAGAAAGACTAGCATGGAGCACCTAATCTCGCTACCCAACTCCGTAAACAGTTCTGAGGCAAGTATGAGCTCTTCTGAACCATCCACGTTCAAATATACTAGTACGAGCTTTTAAGATTTTACAAAGAGTAATGTCAGTACAAATCTTCTGAAACTTACTTTAAACCGAATTGAAGAAATTAAACAAACCCCTTGAAGTTCAAGTAATCCATTAAGGCATGAATATCAGCCAACCACATACATAATTTACCTATGACATCTGAACTGTTCGAATTAAAGGGTCAGTTCGAAGAACTGCAAAAGAAGTACAGGCAGCACCTGCCCAAGGTCGACCCCGCACTGTTAGATGACCTTCTGCTTCGCGAGATGGAGAACCCCGGAGTCGCGCCGATGTACATGGTGGAAGTGTTTTTGGAGCCGGGTATAGATAGCGAAAGAGTAAGAGAAACGGTATTACAAGAAACTGGTGTGACCCCTGCAATATACGACAACGGGACGCACGTGGCAGCACATCACAGGTTAAATCTGGAAACGCTAAAGAGAATATCGGAAAAAGAGGGCGTAATCGAGATCACTGGAGAATACAGCGGGGACTTTGGAAATTGGGCAGCTTCCCACGAACACCGCACGCATGAAAGGTGGCAGGTCCCGTTGCCAACAGAGCGGTCAATGGAACCGGAAGGCCCGGATGCAAGCGAGATTCCTAGAGAACAAAAGAAAAATGATTATAGAATAGCAGCGTACGTAGCCGCAGGAATCATTGGAGCAATAGCGCTGGCAGGATTCATAGTAAGTGGCGGGTTACTCCCCAACGCCAATGTCGGCCAGGCAATACCTGCCGGAACAGAGCCAGGTTTGCTACACGGGTATGTCGGAGGGCCTGAAGGACTACCTGCACTTGGCGCAACAGTGCTGGCTGCACAGCAAGGAGATGATTTCTTTGCAAGCGCGTTCGTATCAGTCAATGGCCAGTACTTCCTCGACCTGCCGCCAGGGAACTACATAGTGTACGTTGCCTATCCCGACGGCACAGATAGGACGGCCACGGTGGACATAGAAAGGGGCTCGAATCTGGAGCTCAACTTCGCCTACTGATCTCAGGAGGAGATTGAACAAATGAAAACAAAAATGTTGTACTACGCAGCGGCTGCTACAACTGCAATAGCAGGGATATTGCACTTGACTCTTGCTCCAAATATGCTGAATTTCAATCCAAATGGTGCCATACTCTTCTTTGTTGGTGGAGTGGCCCAGGTATTTTGGGCATTGCCAATGACTAGAATGTGGGGAAGGATATGGTATTCAGTTGGGATTGGCGGCACAGCAGTTCTGGCAGCAATATGGACCATTACCAGAATGCCAGGGAATCCCATAACAGGAAGGGGCGGCATGGCTAATGAAATGGGAATCGCTGTTCAAGTGATGGAATGGGCTTTTGTCGGCCTCACCGCGACAATACTTGTGACAGAGTCCAAAATGAAGCGAATGGACAAGAGGACCCAGGCTGACTCTAGATAAATCAGGGGTGCCCCCTCTGAAAACCTCTTTTTATCTTGTTGTTCCCGGTTAAAGAAAATGTTCCTTTTATTGGCGTTTTTCTTGGTGTTGAATTATCAGACGCGGCAAATTAAACAAGCCCTACTTGCCGGTGGGTTTGCATTGCAGATGGAAACCGGCTCTCGGGGCTTGATGAAATTCGGGTCTTGCCTGAGTCTTGCTTTAGGAAAACGACTTGAGCTTCGGCTTTCCCATAAGCTCGAAGCCATTTAACCAAGTCTTAGCTGTCTTTCATAGGACCACGTAGTAATACGGACTGTTGACCATGAACGCCAAGACCGTATTACTGGTGGACGACGAACCAGATGTACTAGAAATCACTAGGAAATCGCTAATTAAAACGGGTTTCGGCGTTCATGCCTCCAAGGCCCCAACAAATGTTTCTTTGGGCATTTTGCTGTCGCCGCACCAGCGAACTTGGGCGAGAGACAAAGCTCCATAGGATTCTATGACTGGTGGTCCTGGGACCCTGGTCATATTTTTCCGCATACAGGTAACGGAGCTGTTCCGGCTATTAGTCAAGCAAATTCAGGCGTGCCATTCACACTTGAAATGAATGATGTCAATGCTAGATTCTATACAAAACATAGCGTAGCTCTCCGATACGTTGGAAGTTGAATCGACATAGATATTGTGCAACAAGTGACGGCATCCAACGGATATGATCAGTAGAAGTTATATTCGAGGCTGACTAAATAGAAAGCAATGGTTGGGAACGTAGGTATGCAGTTCGAGGAGGAGAACGTGGTCCTAACTTGCGGCTGTAAAATGAAAATCGTAAAAGGATCTCCGTATTCAGCACGATATTGTGGTCTGCATGCCAAGATGCATGATGTAGAAATTGGAGTAGAAACCATATTTCCTGAAAACATTAGGACGTATGTAGCTACCGAAGCCGATTTGGCAAAGATCGAAGAGTATTTGCGTACAGGTCACATATCTGAACTTTCAGAGATTAGCGATGTTCTTGGTATGGAGTCGGCCGTAGTAGCGATCTCCCTAAACAGACTAATGGGCAAGGGAATCGTTGCAATTACGGCAGATGAACCGCATAAATTTTTCTCCAAACAATAATCTGAAGATATGGTAATAGGGATCATTTGTTCGCCAGTATGAACAGGGTGCCACTCTTCAATACACAACGCTGGTAATTCCTTAACCGGGATGGTAGAATTCATTGGAATAAAGGAGAACCTAGCCTAATGGTAGACCTTAGGTGCTGAACTGTCGAGTATGTGTCTGACTGAGCACAAAACAGAAAATGCTCCGGAGGGGGCATCCCCGATAGTCAAGAGCACGTAGATTATCCGGATGCTAGCCGGATGTACAATGTTATTCCTTCTTCTTTGTACTATCGGGGATGTGCCTGAAATAGCCAAAAACTGAAGGGCCCACTTGCAATCAAACAAAAAGATCTTGACCTAGGCTGCTCCCGCCACGTTTGACTTTGAATCCCTTATTGTCTCCGTGTCTTTTGAAGACACAACATCCTTTCCCTTGTCAAAGGTATCGGCGTGTCCTAAAGCCATTATTGCTATTCCAAGAGCCAACGTTCCTGCGGACGCTAGTTCGAGTGCGATGTATGCTTTCATGTTTTCGGTGAATGGAGGCACATCCGCTTCCTTGAAGACAAGGTCATGACTGGCTGTGGCTCTGGCAAATATCGGTATCGCATAAACTAGTCCGGACAATCCAACCATTGCAATTGCTAGCCCTATCCAGACTTTGAACGAAATTGTCATCAATGATTTGCAGATAATATCGCTATTATGACTCGCTGAACTGTGTTAATGCATATCGATGATTCTGGCCCTGCCTTCAGACAGTAAGTTGGTGTTACCCCACCGTTAGTGCAGCAATGTTTGAGCAAGAAAAAGTCTGGCGAGCACCAAGCTTCTGGGATTTCTTGTGCTCTTGGAGCCAAATTACCTGTGCTCTAGCACTTTGCTGCATCAAGGTGGAGCGTTCCCAAATGCACCACAGGTGCTTACAGATCGTTTCAGGCAAGTTGATGTCTATCTTTCGTCTGTTGATTTCTGGGGCGTGCGCAGCACATCTATTTGTGCCTCAAATAGCATAAAATTAAAGGTGAGATCATTTTTGCTACCACACTCAAAATACAGTATCGTGTTGGTGCTGCGGCCGGCTGTCCAGCTTTCTCAAGGGTGAAGCGCAGCGGCCAGTACAACCAAAGCGCAGCGGAAATGGCGATTGGTGCTCTATTGGTTTTATCTATCTATTTTCATTCAAGTGCTGTGCTTTTTGCCAGCTCGAGCACGTGCTCCGGCCGATGAAAGCGCAGCAATAACTGTGGGCTGAGCACATACGGCGGTGCTGTGCTGTTGCTGGTGAGCTAACAGCCAATAGCAAGATGGAATCCACGACTGCTACCAGCAACAGCAATAGCGCGGATTTAGCTCAGCCGGATTCTCAAGAAGGTCCACGAGCCACCTTGTACGTAAAAGCAGCCTGATGAATGCACATATCACAGGTGCTTCACAAACGGAGCACCCGAGTTTGGGCTAGGGCTAGTGGCTTCATTCGTGTTTCCTATAGGCTTTGGGCTTGTAGGCCACTAGCCGGATCCAAAGCCCGGCTATTTTGTGCTGCCT
>DASYSB010000037.1:0-6471 GCA_036003785.1 Nitrososphaera sp. | reverse complement strand
TACCATGACCCAGAAAAACATCTGATTAAGATACCGCAATAACTTATTGTGGTCGGTATAGCTTGCTGCGAAAGAATTCCTCTAACCTCCAGGTCGGAGGACACCTTATTTCGCACTCAGAACGATAGCTATCACGTGAGCGGGTATAACTGTACAATAAGCGCTTCAAACCAAGATCGAAACCGTATGTCAATGAAGGGCAAAACACAACTCACTGAAACATGAGAATATCTTCTACCAGTGGCCGGCATTGTTGGAGAAAATAGCTCAATAAGTTGCACGTCGTATTTCTTTAATCCAAACATGGAACGAGGCTATGAGCGCATTACAACTTGAACAAAAAAACGTATGTGGTTGCTGTGAGAATGGCGAAGTAGGTCTTTTTGCGGAGTTCAATAACAAATTGTTATGCACTGAATGCTTTAAGAAAGAGATCGAAAACCACGTACAACTTGTTGCAAACGCAAGTAGCAACTAGAGTACGCTTGATAAACCCGGCCCGTCACACAGACATGAAATTACTGAGTTAGAGAAACTTCGATGTAGACATCATCTGGAATTTTAAGGCGCATCAATTGGCGGATAGCCCTGTCGTCCGCGCCGACGTCTATCACGCGTCTATGGACCCTCATCTCGTATTTGTCGTAGCTGTTGGTCCCCTGTCCGCACGGCGACTTTCTTGTCACTACCTTCAGCTTTTTTGTAGGCAGAGGGTGAGGTCCGCGTAACTTTATCCCTGACTTTTCCCCGATCCCCCTTATCTCGGTGCAAACGCCTTCCAGCGTCGCAAGGTTCGTGCTTGTGAGTTTTATTCTTGCTGCTTGTGGCATCTAGTTCACTTACTTCTTGCTGGGATCGTACTTTTCGGTTATGCTCAAGACAACGCCTGCCCCAATTGTCGTTCCCATATCGCGGAGAGCAAACCTTCCAATCTCTGGAAAGTCCTTGAACGTTTCTATTGCAAGCGGCCTCACAGGCTTGATCTTGACTATTGCCGCGTCACCTGTCTTCAGGAATTTGGGGTTCTCTTCAGTCGTCGCGCCAGTCCTTGGGTCAATCTTGGACAGGAACGCCGAGATCGTCGCAGCTACCTGAGCCGTGTGGGCGTGTAGGACCGGGGTGTATCCCGGAGCGATTGCCGTCGGGTGGTGAATTACAATTAGGCGTGCCTCGAATTCCTTTGCAACGGTTGGCGGGTTGTCTGCTGGGCCAATCATGTCGCCACGCTTTATCTGCTTCTTGTCGACGCCTCTGAGGTTAAAGCCAACATTGTCGCCTGCTTCAGCAGAGTCCATCTGAGTATGGTGAGTCTCGATTGTCTTAACTTCCCCAATGACGCCAGAAGGCATGACAATTACTTTATCATTTGCCTTCATTCTGCCTGTTTCGACCCTGCCTACAGGCACAGTTCCTACTCCCGTGATTGAATAGACGTCCTGAATTGGGATTCTCAGTGGCTTGCCTACTGGCTTCTCCGGTGGCTCGAGTGTATCCAGCGACTCGGAAAGGGTCGGACCTTTGTACCATGCCATGTTTGGTGACTTCTTTACCAAATTGTCTCCCTTCCATCCAGAGATCGGGATGAAGCTAATCTTTGCAGTGTTGTAGCCTACCATCTTTAACATTTTTTCAACATTGTCCTTAACTTCCTTAAAGCGTCCTTCCTGGAATCCGACGTCATCCATCTTGTTTAGCGCGACAATGAGCTGGTTGACACCAAGTGTTCTAGCAAGAAATGCGTGCTCTCTTCCCTGTCCTCCAGGCTCGATTGATGCTTCAGTTTCACCAGGTTTGACAGAGATCACCAGAATGGCAGCATCGGCTTCAGACGCACCCGTGATCATGTTCTTGATAAAGTCCCTGTGACCTGGAGCGTCGATCAACGTGTAAAAAAACTTTGGCGTCTCAAATTTTTGAAAAGCAAGATCGATAGTAATACCTCTGTCACGTTCGTCTTTGATGCTGTCCAGCACCCAAGCGTACTTGAACGTATCACCCTTACCTGTTGCTTCAGATTCCTTGGCATATGCATCTATGGTTCTCTGGTCAATGGCACCCAGATCAACCAATAAATGACCTACAGTAGTTGATTTACCATTATCGACGTGACCTACAACCACTAGGTTCATGTGCGGCTTTTTGCTAGCGCTCATACAGCATCAACGCTCCATGGGCTTTATTTGTATTTCGCCCATGATCGGTTTGAAAATTGAACCTTCTCAATGGCTGATCCTTTGTACAGTGTTGGCGTTTCAATCATCTCTAGCAACTTATCGGAAAAGTTTTAAACCAAAGGTCGTGAGTTTGTTTCAGTATGCGGATCACAGTTAGCGCGATCAAGGCCGACATAGGTGGAATCGGGGGTCACACATGCCCAAGCGAAAAACTCCTCGAAACTGTCAAGAATTTTATTTCCAGAAATGCAAAGGGACTGCTTACCGATTATTACGTCGGGTACACCGGCGATGACATACACATTATAATGACCCACACGCGCGGCGTGGATGACGAAAAGATCCACAAGCTGGCGTGGGACGCCTTTACGGAAGGAACAAAGACAGCAAAGGAACAGGGCTTGTACGGCGCCGGGCAAGACCTGCTCAAGGATTCGTTCTCAGGCAACGTAAAGGGCATGGGCCCGGGAGTTGCCGAAATTGAAATGGAAGAGCGCCCAAGCGAGGTGTTTTGCATATTTGCCGCTGATAAGACAGAACCCGGCGCGTTCAACTTTCCGTTCTGGCGCATGTTTGTAGACGCCGGCAGCAACACGGGTATCCTGATAAACGAGCGCCTTGCTGAAGGTGTCATTTTCAGGATAATGGATGTCATGACGGGCAAGGTAGCCGAGCTGAAAATGTGGCAGGACAAGGCCGAGCTTGAAGCGGCATTGATGTACCCCGGTCGCTATGTCGTGCACTCTGTCATGTCGTCTGATAACAGCGACCATATATTGTCGGCGTCGACTGATAGGCTGCATAATATCGCCGGCACGTACGTCGGCAAGGACGACCCCATCGCGATCGTTAGGACACAAAAAAATTTTCCGGCCACAGAAGAGGCTGGCAGCGCGTTTAACGAACCTCATTATGTTGCCGGCAATACGAGGGGGAGCCACCACATGCCACTCATGCCAGTCAAGCTCAACTCTGCTGCAAGCCTGAACTATTCTATCCCGATTGTTTCCTGCCTCCTTTTTAGCATGCATAACGGCAAACTCACGGGACCGCATGATGGTTTTGGCACCGCCGACTGGGACCTGCAGAGAATTCGAGCGGCCGAACGTGCGATGATAATGCGAAACCAGGGCTTTATCCACCCAGCTACGCTTGTCCCTGACGAGCTGGAATATAACAAGGGCTACGAGGCTAGGATGTCAAAGCTGCAGAGCAAGTTCAGAAACCTTGAAGACATTATTAACGGCAAGACAAAGGCGGCGACTAAATCTAAAGCTGGCAGCAAGCGTTGAAGCGGCCTCTAATCATCAATTTCAAAAATTACACTGAAGTGTCAGGAGACAAGGCCATCAAGCTCGCAAATGCCGCGCAAGCTATTGCAAGAAAAACAAAAATCGAAATAGTCGTCGCGCCCCCGCAGCCTGCGCTGGCAGCAGTTGCCAAAAGAGTCAGAATGCCAGTCATCTCCCAGCACGTCGACGACGAAAAGGTCGGCTCTAGCACGGGCTACTTCGTTCCCGAAATCGCAAAATCGTATGGCGCCGTTGGTTCGCTGATAAATCATAGCGAGCACCGTGTCGAGATGAAGCATATCGCTAATCTGGTCGAACGCTTGCGCAAGCTGGACATGACCTCGATAGTCTGCGCCCGCGAGCCTTGGGAGGTTATGGAAATATCAGCCTTCCAGCCGGATTTCATCGCCATCGAGCCACCAGAGCTCATCGGGACAGGCCGGGCGGTGTCAAAGGAAAACCCTGCGATAATAACAAGATCAATAGAAGCAGCAGGGTCACGCTCCAAGGTCATCTGCGGCGCAGGAATCACAGGCAAGGGAGATGTCATGAAGGCGATGGAGCTGGGCGCCCACGGCATCTTGGTCGCAAGCGGCATAATCAAGGCCAACTCGTGGCCCAGCAAGATAGCTGATCTAGCAGCTGGAATGAAATAGTGTGAATATCTGGTTGCAATCAGGCTTGGTTACGCACTAGCTGCCAAGCTGGCAGTCAGGTCTTTACTTGCGGCAGGTTCCAGTTATACCTCATGGCAAGCAGTCTGAGGGCAGTCACTGCAATAATGCTTGGTACAGCAGCTATGTTCAGGTCCGTGCCGGAGACCAAGAGCCCAAAAAATATCACGACTCCGATAAAGCTTGCCGACGCGTAAAGTTCCTTGACGAAAACTATCGGCACTTCGTTGACGAACACGTCGCGCAGTATTCCTCCACCAATAGCAGTGAGCAAACCTGCAAAGACCATCGCAAGAAAATTGAGACCAAATAGGTTGTACGCAAAAATCGCGCCTATTATCGTGAACACGCCTAGGCCGATCGCATCGAATTTCAGGAAGAGATTCCAGTGCTTCTTGAGCGCGCGATAGAGGAAAAACATTGCAATGCCTGTAGTCACGGTAATTATGAGGTATAGTGGGTTGAGTATCGCGACGGGCGGTATACGGCCAAAGACAATGTCCCTGATAACACCTCCAGCAACGCCAGTTATAGTGGCGAGTATTATTACTCCTACAATGTCGGACTTGTGTTCTATCGCCTTGAATGCGCCTGTCACGGCGAATGCCATCGTGCCAAACAGGTCGAGAGCCTGAATTAGCATCGGAACCGGAAGCACGTCAGACAAAACTAACCCTCTGTGATGCCAGCCGAATCCGCCCCACTCTATCAGCAAAAACAAAGATTTGAAATTATCGGTAAGTGCATAACACTTTAAACCAGCGAAGGGGTTAATCATCATCTTATATGTCAGAGGATGGTTTTGGCAGAACCCGGGCCACTGTCAAGCCGATATACTTTTTCGATGAGGCTGACGGAAGGAACAAGATGCTGCTAGGGGGAAAGGGCGCCGGCCTTGCGGAAATGACCAGGCTGGGCCTGCCGGTTCCGCCCGGTTTCATGATAACAACTGAAATTTGCGAAAAATTCTACGAAGCTGGCAAGCGTTTGCCGGACGGGCTAATGGACGAAGTGCGGACATCTATAAGGCATCTTGAAAACCTCACAGGCAAGAAATTCGGCGAACCTGAAAATCCACTCCTGGTGTCCGTTCGCTCCGGCGCTGCCGTGTCGATGCCAGGAATGATGGATACGATCCTCAACCTTGGCCTCAACGAGGCAACAGTAGAAGGGCTTGCAAGGCAGAGCGGCGACCAGAGGTTCGCTTGGGATGCGTATCGACGGTTCATCCAGATGTTTGGCAAAATTGTGTTCGGCATAGACGATAGGAAATTTGACACTATTCTTGCCGGCAAGGACCTGTCAAGCCCCAAAGTGATCAAGGCTGTGGCAGAGTCTTTCAAATCGCTCTGCGAAGATACGGGCAAGCAATTTCCTTCTGACCCGTACAAGCAGCTAGAGCTTGCCATCGATGCGGTGTTCCGTTCGTGGACCGGCAAACGCGCAGTAGAATACCGCAAGCAGTACAACATTACTCCTGATATGGCCAACGGCACGGCGGTCACGATAGTCGCGATGGTTTTTGGCAACATGGGAAGCGACAGCTGCACCGGCGTTGTGTTCAGCCGCGACCCGGAGACAGGTGAAAAACGGCTTTACGGCGACTACCTTGTTAACGCGCAGGGCGAGGATGTCGTATCTGGTAAGGCGACTCCTAACCACATCGACTCGCTTGTCAATGAAATGCCGGACGTTTACCGGCAATTGCTCGAGGTGTGCGAAAAACTGGAGAACTACTTCAAGGAGCCACAGGATGTCGAATTCACGGTTGAAAAGAGCCAGCTCTACATCTTGCAGACGAGGGCAGCGAAGATGAATGCGGTTGCCGCTGTCAAGACTTCAATAGACCTTTATCACGAGGGGCTCATAAGCAAGACCGCGGCTCTGGAGCGCATCGACCCGGAAGGGCTCGAACAAATATTGTACCGTAGGATAGACCCGCGCGCCAAACAAAAGGCGATCGCAACAGGTGTTGGCGCGTCGCCCGGCGCGGCCAGTGGTATAGCTGTGTTTGATGTCGCGCGCGCAGAAATGCTTGGGAAAAAAGGCGAAAAGGTAATGCTAATACGGGAAGACACCAAGCCTGACGATGTCCCTGCTTTTTTCCACTCCGTAGGCATTCTGACAAGCCGCGGTGGCAAGACCTCGCATGCGGCGGTAGTTGCTCGCGGAATGGGCAAGCCCTGTGTCGTGGGATGTTCGCAGATAGAGATCGATGCCGAGAGCAAAAGCTTTAGCGTGGGTGGCAAGAAGGTAGTGAGCGAGGGCCAGAAAATAACAATAGACGGCTCGACAGGCAAAGTGTATTCGGACGAGGTGCCGACGGTGGAG
>DASYSB010000036.1:0-62802 GCA_036003785.1 Nitrososphaera sp. | reverse complement strand
ATTTGCACTTTTAGTCTGGACCATTAAATCCCACGTGCTGCTGGTAGGATAAGTGTAAAGTGGGACCATTACTCCAGTTACGCCCGTGGCAGAGGCTGTCGAAATGAGCACATTTCCAGTTATGGCAGAAATGGAAGAAAGGCTGAGCGTAATCACTAAACCGAAGATGATAATGCGCTGAACGTCGTTATTGGCCATGGTTTTCTAGAAGTTACTTAAGTAAGATTATCAAGATAATGTCGCTAAAAAGTGTAAGCAATTTCTGTTTCGTTAAGTCACGAGACCAGAATGCGCCATATAGGATAGCTCTTTCCCTTAGAATATGATTAGCTGGGTCCACTACACATGCTGAATGTGACTAGCGAATGTATTCGCAGGAATTGTTCAGTCTTTAAGTCATTTCATAAAATGATAATGCATGATCATAGGGATTTGTTAATCTTCATTGAGCTCGATACCCAGTTCTTACATGGTAAGTGATAAAAGGCGATAGATATTGAACTACCTAAAATGTTTAATATCGATCAATAGAGACAAACAGTACAAATTTGACTCACCAGCAGGAATTTCAGCCAGACAAAAGAAAGCGGCTTGACGACCTGCCGGAATTGCCCGAAGGGAGGCCGATGCTTTTGCTGTCTGCAGTTTATTCAGGCGAAGAAAAAAAAGTCTATCTAAAGTTTTATGATACAAATGATAACGTGATTTACCATTGGCGCGACAGGACTAACCACAGGCCCTATTGCTACACAAAGATGGAATTTGCAGAACAAGCTGAGCTGGTGGCGCAGAAGGAGACGAAATATACGCTTGAGCGGGTCAGGAAGAGAGACATCATCTCTGACAAGGAGATCGACGTGCTAAAGGTCCTGGCACCCGACCCCCTCTCGATAGGCGGCACTGATTCCAGTTTCCGAGAAAAGGTCACATCGTGGGAAGCAGACATCAAGTACCACGAAAACTATCTCTACGACCGTTCGCTTATACCTGGACTGTACTATGTCAGAAAGGACGAGCAGATAACACCGTATGAATACTCTATTTCCGACAAGGTGCAGCTTGCTCTCAAGAATCTGCTATGGGACAAGATAAGAGAAACCGGCGAATCCGGCAAGGAATATCGACAGTACATAACCAACTGGGCGAACCTGCTCAACCAGCCAATACCGGAATTGAAGAGGGTGGCAGTAGACATCGAGGTCGAGAGCGAGGAGGGCAGGATGCCAAATCCCCGCGACCACGACAGGCGCGTGACGGCTGTCGGGTTTGTTGCAAGCGACGGCTTCAGGAAAGTACTAGTACTTGCAAACAATACTCCAAGTGACGGTACGCCACTCATTAGTGAAGCTGAGCCGTGCAAGACAGAAAAAGAGCTGTTGGAAAAAGCGTTTAGGATAATCAACGAATACCCAATAATCATCACCTTCAACGGCGATGACTTTGACCTTCCCTATCTGTACGCGCGCTCACAGGATTCCCGCATAGACCCAAACGGAGTCGCGATCCTAAAAGACAAGGTGCCAATTATGGTCAAGAAAGAGTCTTTCATCAAGCATGGCATGCAGGCAGAGCCAGTTGGCATCAGGCACGGTATCCATATCGACCTTTACAGGACTTTTGACAACAGATCGATCCAAATTTACGCATTTAGCCGCGCTTACACCGAGCATACGCTTAATGCTATCTGCGAAGCGCTGCTGAACGATAGCAAGATCGAGTTTGATGGCGATATCAGTGACCTGCCCATTCAGCAGCTCGCAGAGTACTGCCTTAAGGATGCAGACCTTACATACAGGCTGACAGGTTTCAACGACAGCCTGCTGATGAGGCTCTTGGTAGTCATCGCCCGAATTGGGCGGCTGTCGGTAGACGACATTGCACGCTTTGGGGTAAACCAATGGATCAGAGGCATATTGTATTATGAGCACAGGCAGCGCAACGAGCTGATACCAAGTAGGAAAGAGTTGGAAGCAAAGGGCTCCGCGTCGACCACTGCTGTGATAAAGGAAAAGAAATACCGGGGCGGCGAAGTTGTCGAGCCTATACCGGGCATACACTTTGGCGTGGTCGTTCTTGACTTTGCTAGCTTGTATCCTAGCATAATCAAGGTGCACAATCTGTCATATGAAACCATTAACTGCCCCCACGACGACTGCAGGGAAAGTAAGGTAGAGGGAACCACTCACTGGGTTTGCAAACGTAGGAAGGGCTTAGCGTCGTTGCTCATAGGCTCGCTCCGCGACCTAAGGGTCAACTATTACAAGAATCTGGCAAAGGACAAGACGCTTCCGCCGCAAGAACGCCAGTTATACAACGTCGTAAGCCAGGCTATCAAGGTTATTCTCAATGCAAGCTATGGTGTCATGGGCGCAGAGATCTTCCCGCTTTACTGCTTGCCGGTGGCAGATGCAACTGCGGCACTAGGAAGATCAACAATCAACAGGACAATAAACAAGTGCAAGGAAATAGATATCCAGGTCATTTATGGCGACAGTGTTCTTGCAGATACACCAGTCATTATCCGAAGAAAAGACAAGAGCATAGATATTGTTGCTATTGAATCTCTTATGCCTAAAACTGTAACTGC
The DNA here is from genome assembly GCA_036003785.1 of Nitrososphaera sp. Classification (GTDB taxonomy): domain Archaea; phylum Thermoproteota; class Nitrososphaeria; order Nitrososphaerales; family Nitrososphaeraceae; genus Nitrososphaera. The sequence goes on along the minus strand of DASYSB010000036.1, from coordinate 60,215 downwards.
CAATAGGTACGAAGGTTTCGGCAATTTAGAGGTGTTAACAGATTCAGGTTTTAGCAAAATAAAATATGTCTATAGACATAAAGTGAAGAAGAAGGGATACAGGATTCTTACAAGAAAAGGATTTGTTGAGTGTACCGAAGATCATAGCCTAGTCATAAACGGTAAAGAAGTTAGACCCTCTGAGTTGCAAATCGGGGATAAAATTGACCTAGTCACTTTTAAAACGGAATCTACTTTTGCTATAGACCCAGATTTGGCTTGGTTATTTGGTTTCTTTACTGCAGAGGGTACCTGTGGAATATATCAATATAGTACAGCATCTGCATCAACTGCTACGCTCCAGGTAAAGTATTCTTGGAGAATTGTGAACCAAGACGAGGAAAAGCTTCTAAAAGCTCAAAGAATAATGCGGCAGCATCTTGGATTAGAAACCAACATCGTAGATATTCTGAAAAGCTCAGCGACATATGCGCTGATCCCAAAGAATGAGGTCAAGATGTTGGTAGACTATTTCCGGCTAATGTGTTATCGTGGCTCCAACAAGGCAATACCACAATGCATATTGAATGCCAACATTCAAGCAAAGAAGGCGTTTATCGAGGGTTTGATGGCGGGTGACGGAAGTATCGATGAAAATGGAATAGTAACACTTGATCAGATACATAAGGTAGTATCAGCAGGAGTGGTTGCAATTCTAGAAGAATTAGGGATTGAATATTCCTTACAGATAAGAGAAGACAAGAGCAATGTGTGCAGAATTAGAATAATCAAAGACAAAACGGACAAGCGAATAAGACAGCCATATATCATAAAAAAGATTGAAGCCTTTGAAATTGATAATGATTATGTTTATGATTTGGAAACTGAAAACCATCACTTCTGCGGCGGCATAGGTAATGTGTTATTGCACAATACCGATTCGCTTTTTTTGAAGAACCCATCGCCCACTGCAATAGATGAAGTAGCAGCGTGGGCGCACAATAACCTTGGCGTAGATCTTGAAATTGACAAGCAGTACCGCTATGTTGTATTCAGCGACCTGAAGAAGAACTATTTGGGCGTACTTGCAGATGGCACTGTAGATGTCAAGGGTCTTACCGGCAAAAAATCTCACACGCCGCCTTTCATCAGGAATGCATTCTATGACATCCTGACTATACTTGGCAGGGTCAACTCAGAGAAAGATTTTGAATCTGCCAGAGAGAGCATCAAGAATGTCATTCTGGAAAACGCAAAGAATCTCGAGGCGCGCAAGATTCCGCTTGAAGACCTAAGTTTTAACGTCACCATAAACAAGTCGCTCAGCACATACGGCAAAAAGACTGGCGAGAAGACGATGGATGGTAAGAGCGCGGATACCTACAAAGGACTCCCGCAGCACATCAAGGCAGCCAAGATGCTTTCAGACAAGGGACGTGATCTGCGAGCAGGTGATGTAATTTCCTATGTCAAGATAAAGAATGGTGAAGGTGTCAAGCCGGTGGAGCTTGCAAAGCCTGAAGAAATTGACACCGAAAAATACCTTGAGACGATGGAGTCGACATTTGAGCAGGTGGTGTCCGCGCTTAATCTTGATTTCAAGTCGGTGCTAGGTAAGCCGCGTCAACAAAGACTTGACGAGCTATTCTGGAGCAAACCGGCGTCATAGTTTATTATCAGCTAATTGGAGATTTGGTAGGTGGACATCTTATCGCTCTTTACAGTGCCAGAGAGGACAAAAGCAGGCTATAGCTTTGCCGACACGCCTGTAAAAATTTCGTTCAAGGAATCAAATGTTGCTGTTTATGGCGTGCCGCTTGATTCTACCACCAGCTTTGGCAAAGGGACGGTGAGAGGACCTGAGGCTATAAGACTGGCTTCAGCACGCCAGATCGAGACATTTGTGATGGACGAAAAAGTCGACATCTATGACCGTGTTGGCATATTTGACCTTGGCGACCTGAAATTACCAAAGTCAAAGAGCATTGCCAAGACGCTTGCCTACCTTGATTCTACCATTCCTAAAGTTGTCTCTTCGCTGCGCAATGATGGAAAAATGCCGGTCATGCTCGGTGGCGAGCACACACTGTCATATTATCAATTAAAAGCGTTGGCGAACGAAGAGCCGGTGGTAATACATTTTGATGCTCACCGCGATATGAAGCCCGAATACGAGGGCTTGAAGATATGCCACACCACGCCATTCTATCATTTGCTAAAATACATCTCCGGCAAGAACCTGATCCAAATTGGTATCCGGCAGACAGATAGGGGAGAGAACGAAACTGCTGCCGACAATGGCGTCACCACATTTGACGCGTGGCAGGTGCACGACGATATTGGAGCCGTCGCGGATCATTTGCAAAAGATTACTGCTGGCAAAAAGATCTACGTCTCGTTTGATATAGACGTTTATGACCTGCCCTACGTGCCCTGCACCGGAACACCTGAGCCGTTTGGCCTTGATCCTTTTCAAGTGCTCGAGTTGTTCAAGGCAATAAGTCCCTCAGCTCGCCTCATTGGAATAGACATGGTCGAGGTAGGGTTGAAAAATGGCGATTATAGAGAAGGCGCGCTTGCGACCCAGACGCTTTATCGGATATTGTCGAGAAAATACGCTACACCATGATTTGAGGTCTTGTAGATAGGTGCGTTGGAAGGTTGAGCGGTAGGTATGGCTTGTCCTTTGTTTGTGCTTTTACTTCAACAATCAATTCTTCTAATGTGATTTCGCGCTGCTTGCCCTCATTTCGGTCCCGGACTACCAGCTTGGTGGCATTGATCTCCTTGTCGCCAATGACGATGCTGTAACGTATCCATTCTGTTTCTGATTCGCGTATCTTTTTGCCCACAGTTTCGTCCCTGTCGTCGATATCGGTTCGAATCTGGTTCGTAGAGAGCTCGCCAAGTATCCTTTCGCAGTATTCCGTGTGCTCCTTGCCGACAGGAATTACGCGGACCTGGGTGTGCGACAACCAAAGTGGAAACGACGGGATGCCGCCGGTCTTGGACACTTTGGCTGACTTTTCCAGCAATGCATAGATGACGCGCTCGATTGCGCCAGAAGGTGAATTATGCAGTATTATTGGGTTTTTCTTGCTGCCGTCCTCATCGACAAACTCAATGTTGTAGCGCTTGCCATTCTCAACATCTATCTGGTCAGTTGAAAGCGCTGATGCCTTGCCCAGACCGTCCACATAATTGAACTCCCATTTCAGTGTAAAGTAAAAGAATCGCTCTTTCCACATCTCGACCATAACCGGCTTGCCGAACCTGCTGATAAGCTCGGTGATGAACTCTTTGTTCTCGTTGTAAAAGTCCTCGGTAAATCTGATCGCCATTTCCACGTCTTCTATTGAAAGCCCTAATGCTTCAAGGACGCTTATCGAAAGCTCGAAGCGCTTGCGAAATTCTTGTTTTGCCTGATCTAGATCGCGGCAGAGCGCGTGGCAGTCAGGCATCGTGAACGCGCGCAGCCGGCGCAAGCCCACTAGCTCGCCGCTCTTTTCGCGCCTGAATGAATACCGTGTCAATTCATATAATTTTACGGGCAGATGCTTGTAGGATATGTTGAAATCCTTGGCCATAAGGAACTGGCCAAAGCACGCTGCAAAGCGCAGGAAGAGGTGCTTGTTGTCTGAAACGATATTGTATTGTCTGGCAGGAAAGCGGTTGAAGTAACTCTCCATCGAAGGGTGCTTTGTGTCGTACATTATTGGTGTCTCTACTTCGATGCCGCCGTACTCCATCACGCGTCTTGTAACATACTGCTCGATAAGCGACTTCATAAGCCTGCCCTTTGGATAAAAGCGCATGTTGCCGGCGTCCGACGCCGGCTCATAGTCGGCTATTGCTAATTTTTTCATCAGCCTGACGTGTGCCGGCTGCTCCTCAACAACCCTTTTCTTGGCCATTTCATAGCTTGCAAGCACCTGCAGGTTCTGATCCTGCTTTTTGAACTTGTACTCGCTCACCGGCGTCATTATTCCACTAGGCTGCAATATGTACCAGAATGACTGCAGCTTTTCTTCTGCCTTGAGAGCGGTCGATTCTTTCTCGCCGTGTGAATGCTCCGCATGATCGTGCTCTGCCTGCTTGGTTATCTCTTTGGCGCTTTCTGCAAGTGGGTGGCCTTTTACCTTGATGCTGAACGACTTTGTCCAGCCAAAAGGTGCGCGGTAGACTTGATTTATAGATCCTTTCGCAAAACTTTCAACTGATATTATTATGCCTACTGCGACACTAGGCGGCGCAAGGTTTGAGCTCAGGTGAGCATAAGGATAGACCAAAAGTCGGCTGGTCTTAACCGTGTCAAGGTACTTTTTTATCTCTTCAACTGCTGCCCTAGCGACACTTTCGTCGTCCCCATTTTCCACTGCGACAAAAGCCACCACCAGGTCTTCGAGCCTTACTCTAGACTTCGACGCAATATCTTCTGCGTCCTTGATCTCCTTTCCGATTGGCTCATATTCGACAAAATCTGAATGAAGCTGCAGCAGTCGCATATCCTATCCCAATCACGCATCTAATTTAAGCCCATCTGGCCCTCTCGTTTTCCCTATCTTCCTTGGTGATCTTTTTCCATTCCTTGTAGTGATCCCTGCAGAGGTAAACGCGCTTGGATCCACCAAGCCCTAAGTTTGGGGCCATGCTTGCCTTGGTCCCGCTCATCGACCGCTCGGCCTGATTCGCGCAGCCACCTACACTGCAGTTAACGCCTTTGTCCACCCGCCCCATGCTGGCATGAGATTTATTTCCTACCTATAAAAAGCTGACTGGGTTAGCTTAATACTAAAGCCTGATCAATTATCGATCGTTGCCATATAGCGATCCGCTTTGCAGCAAATGTCTCCACTTTCAGAATCTGCACTCAGAAGTCGTGTCTGAACTGCCTAATGGTGGTGAAATAAGGCGGTGCACAGTGGGAATATGCTACTGCATATTAACAGTTGGGCAAAAGGCAAGCAAGCAAAAGACAGCGCAGGTTCACTAGCCGGCAAAACTTATAACGAACATTCAGTGGGGTAAATTCCAGATATATGTCCGAAGACGATAATGGTTTTGAAGATGAATTTGATGATGAAGATGATGACGACGAATTCGGGGATGAAGATGAAGGCGAAGAGTAGCTAGACCCTTAGGCCAAAGGTCTCGGCAAAGTCCTTGAACTCGCTGTACGCATTTAGGAACTCGATGCCTTTTTCGCTTATCTTATATTTTGCAGAAGCTTCGTGCAGTAGGCCCGATTGCTTGAGCGCCGATATTATCGAGCCGAGCCTCTGGTGTGGAACGTTTGCCTTGCGTATCAAGAGTGTGACGGTCGCGCCGCTGTCGTACCCCTCGTAGCTGTACTGCTTTGCGGTGAACAGAATGTCCGCTATTATGCTGACATGGGTCCTATAGCCCGCTGCCAATTTGCGAGTTCATCCTCCCCAGGCCGCTTGCCAGCCCAAACTTTGAGAATGGGACAAACATAAGCCCAAACCCGGCAACCTTGATCGAAAGCGCCGCAACGTAGAATGTGCCTGGATAGACAAAGTTGTACCAAGACAAGAGTTCTGCCAATGCTAACAGACCAAGACCGGACCCTATCATTAGGGTGCTGGTTCTCCTGCCCTGCATATACGATGCCATTGTTTCAATTGACACATATACTAATAGTATAAAAGAAATTGACCTAACGAGATGTTCTATTGAATTGCCTGGTATTACAAAACCGGTAATTGCGAGAGGCGCTAGGAGAAAATGACGGTGGGATGAAAAGTCAAAACTCTTGAGGCTGTGTGAAAAAGCAATAAAAAAGTAGCCAATTGCCTGCGCTGCCAGCCCGGCAGTGGTTATGGCCTGGGAATAGTCTTCCGCAAAGAGTCCGCCGGCGAGGAGGGCAAACCCTATTGCTACCGACACAAATGCAAAGGTAAGGCGCAGGAGGTTCGGACTTGCTACCGTGGCATAGCCCGAATAAGCGAACCTGCCGATAAAGGCCGAGATGCCAAGCCCCAACAGGTTCATTGGCAGCTCGAATAGAACCTCCAACATGATTCTGGAGAGGTTTCCAATTTTTAACTCTATTTGTAGTCTGAAAGTATATCTCGGTACCGCGCGTCCTTGTAGGCGATGTATTTTACATATTCGCCATACGTCATGTCAAACGAGCAGTTTGAGCACTTGACAAAGGTAAAGTCGTCTGCCAGCTCGGCGATGCCCTTACAGTCGGGACAGCGGACCTTCATAGCCGAATTTGGCTGTCAAAAGTATAATAAGGTTATCCAAATTCTGGCCAGATTTGGAAATAGATTCATAAACCAAGAGGTTGCTATATTATTTATGGACAGCACTCTTAGGCCGGTATTAAAGCGGCAACTGTTAGTGATTGGCGCAAGCCTAGGAACTGGACTGTTGTTTACCTACTTTTTTGGATTTTTCATCGGCCTTGCGGTCAACTTGGCCGTGATGGTTGGCGTAATATTCTACATCAGGAGAAAGCAGCTTGGGGCACTCAGGTCGCTGGGCTTTAGCGACGAAATGGGTGGCGGAAGATATGGAAACACAGGTGTCAAGCTGAAATACATCTGCCTTTCATGCGGAGCAGAAGTCAAGGGTGCAAGGTGTGGCAGCTGCGGCTCTAACATGAAAAAGCCGCTATTTTAGGTGCTGGCTGTTTGAAAACCAGACTCTTCTTTCATTGACTAATTAGAAGCATCACTCCAATAGCAAACGCGCACTTTCGGTGGTTTTTCCACACTCGACAACTTATAATATCCAGTGCACATCAACACTGGAGATGAGTAAGACCTGCTTGAAATGCGGTAAGGCTATCGATGAGGATGTAGGTGACCCCGCGGCAGAGAAGTATCCTTCCTGCGCTGCGTGCTGGAAGGAATGGACCGCGTATGCCGTCATGGTTATGAACGAAATGAGACTTGACATGTCGGTTCCAGAGCACAGGAAGGCGCTTCGCAAGTATGAGCGTGCGTTCTTTGGCCTTGAGAAGGGCATTGGCGAGATCGAAAAAAAGCCTGATAACCCCGAAGGGCAGCACGGCCACGTCCACTGATCATTTCAGTCTGACAGCTTTTAGCGAGTCCTCCGGGAGCAGCTTTAATATTTCATACCGATTTGGGAATGAAAAGAGCACTTCTTGCAGCGAGTCTGTAAGGCGCTCCTGCTGCTTTGGGTTGAGTGACAAGAACGTCGCGGTCAGCGACCCGAAGTTGAGCTTTTCAATCAGGTGGGTATTTTGCAGGATTTGTTTGCAGTATGTCTGGAACATTATCGCCCTCTTTTCTGTGTCAAATTCCGATAATATTTCAAGCCACGTCCGGAATAGAACTGAAAGTTTGTTTTGATCTATCGTTGGCGCTGCAGACAAAGCCATGCTGATTGTTTCGCTCTTGTCATTATCGCTCATTGCATAGAATTCCTTGAGCCTATTCTGCAGCATTGGTTTGCGTAAAAAGTCTGGCAGGTTTGCTAGTATCTGGATGATGTTACCGGCGGCGTTGCTCATGCACATCACTGTGACAGTGGAGGGATTTAACCGGTAAGGATGGATTAAATAACCTCAATCTGCGAGAGAACTCGTATGCCGTGCCTTGTGACAGTCGGCGGATTTTATGGAGATGAGGGAAAGGGCAAGATTATCGCATATCTGGCGAAAAAGGACGAACCTACAATAGCAGTCAGGGGCGGCGTAGGACCGAACGCGGGGCATACGTTCACTTTTGAAGGCAAGGAGTACAAGGTCCGCATGCTGCCTAGCGCGGCGCTCAATCCAACAACCAGGCTTTTGATCGGAGCAGGAGTGCTCGTCAACCCGCAGGTCTTGCTAAAAGAGATTGTCACGTTCCAGTCAAACGACAGGACTTTCGTGGACGCCCAATGTGGCATTATTGAACAAACGCACATTGATCGGGACAAGGGTGAGGACTACCTCAAGAACAAGGTTGGCACCACCGGCACAGGGACTGGGCCGGCAAACGCAGACAGGGCGCTTCGGACACTCAAGCTTGCCAAGGACGTCCCCGAATTGTCGCTTTACATTGAAGACGTCAGCAATTCTGTCAACTATGCTCTTGAAAGCAACGAAAATGTGCTGGTTGAAGGTACTCAAGGCACATATCTGTCATTATTCCACGGGGGCTACCCCTACGTCACTTCAAAGGACGTTACTGCATCTGGCATCTGCTCAGATATTGGCATAGGGCCGAAAAGGGTCGACGACGTACTTGTTGTGTTCAAGGCATACGTCACACGCGTCGGGGGCGGGCCGCTCCAGAACGAGCTGAGCGAAGAGGAAGCGAAAAGGCGCGGATGGCTGGAGTTTGGCAGCGTTACTGGAAGGCAAAGAAGGGCATCTCCTTTTGACATGAACCTTGCCAAAAAGGCAATCAGGCTCAACAGCGCAACGCAGCTGGCTGTGACAAAGATGGATGTGTTGTACTCTCAGTGCGCCGGAGTGCGCGAGTATGCGAAACTACCGACAGAAGCAAAGAAGTTTATTGAGAACATCGAGGGCGAAACGGGCCTTAAGGTTGTCCTGATAGGCACAGGGCCTGAACTCTACGACGTGGTTGATCGTCGGTCATAGTTTGCGACAAGAGCCTTGACAACATTTCTGCATGACCGCAGGTCGTAAAGCAGCTTTTTCCTGTCTGACGACAAGTCGATCCTAGCAAGCATCGACCTTGCTTCAATGATGTCAATTGCTTGTTTTGTGGGCCTTTCAGGCGCGGCTTCTCCTTCCAGATTGTGACGCAGTTTCAGATCCATGATAGCATATTCCAGCGCGACGTAGGCACGCCACATAGATGTCCTGTCAGGGTCACCTGCAACAATTGTCTTGGCCTGTCCCACGAGCTCGCCCAGTCTGTCCAAATTGCGATGACTTTAATATCGCAGGTATTAACAATATTGCGATTTGCCGCTCAAAGCGCCATGCTACATTGCATTGGCAGGGCTGAAGGACTTTGGCAGGCTGGTGTGTGCGCTGGAGCGCACACCGCTGCCAGCATTTTCGCTTCAATTCAACAAGCATGAGGTGCTAGCGGCCCAGACTGATATTATCAACGGCAGACCGGTTATCTATTACACAGAGAGCGACTCTAAAGCCGGCCAGTACCTTGCTTATCGGGTAAGCAACGGAGTTGAAGAAGTTTTGCTCGCCGCCTCGGTAGACAACCCAACTTTCGTCTATTCTCCTATCCTGAAGGTGGAAAAATTTCCCCGCGCGCTTGCAAGGTCTGCAAAGGTTGACAAAAAGTCAGGCTACACTGTCATAAAGTTGAAGGATTTATCGAGCCTTGCCAAGGTCGCGGCTTACAAGACCATGTACGAGGAACCTCCACTACCGCTATTCTTGTTCAAAGGGCGCGGGGGCAAAGTAATCCTTGGCGCCACGATGAGCGCAAGTGACAATGAAACTGTATCGTACTTTTACTATGTTTCACTGGACGAGGAGCCAAGGGAGCCGTTTCTGCGCTACTCGAGCCAAAGGGCCGAGCAGCCAGTATTCTCTGCAAGGCTGGACGAGCACGGCTATGTCTACCTGAAGGTGATAAGGCTTGCAGTGGACCACCCGCTGGTAAAGACTTATGACTAGGCCATTTCGTGAAAGAATCGCAAGAGCAGCTGCCGCCAAGAAAAGCCCCATAGTGCTAGCGCTTGACCCGCCGGCAAACAGGCGTAACCTTTCTGAATTCGCAACAAAAACCATCCGCGTCGTCGAGCAACACATTTGCGCCGTTAAGATGAATTTCCACATTATCCTGCCTCTGTCTGCGTCTAAAATAACGCAGATAAACAAGCTCGTGCATTCGTACGACCTGCAATCGATCGCAGACATCAAACTCAACGACATCGAAAACACTAACGAAGTTGCGGTTAAGCATCTGACAAGGATGGGCTTTGACGCCGTCATAGCAAACCCCTTTATAGGCAAGGACGGACTGGCGTCCCTTGCTCAAAAGGCACATAGAGCAAACGCAGGAATCATTGCACTTGTCTACATGAGCCACCCCGGGGCAAAGGAGGGCTTTGGGCTAGAGGTTGGAGGCCGGGGTCTGTATAACGAGTTTCTTGAGAGGGCAGCCGAGGCAAGCGTCGATGGCATTGTGGTTGGCGCAACCCAGCTTGACATTTTGACGCAGATGCCGAAGCAGCTGCCTATATATTCGCCCGGAATCGGAGCACAAGGCGGCGATGCGGCACAGGCAGTCATGAGCGGCGCCGACTATTTGATAATTGGTAGGTCGATAGTAGAGTCAAGACAGCCGGCCAAGGTTGCAAAGGAAATCCAAAACAAGATTCTATCGGTACGCAAGTGAACGCCGCTGCAAATAATCCTTGGCCGCTGATAGCAGGTTCTTGGCATTACGAAAACTCAGCTGTTGATTAGCGTCGTCAAATTTTCTCCATGCAAATCCGATGTGCTCATGCGAAAGAGTGACCTGGTGCGTGCGCGTCCGAGCAAGGAAGAGCACCACCTCCTTCTGGACAAATCTCCTGCCATGCCTGTATTTGTATTCAATTTTCATATTGAAGCCGTCAAGAAATTCGACGTCGGTGATGCCGGTTTCCTCTCTGATCTCGCGTGTGGCGGCCTGCTTTTCGTTCTCGCCGGCCTCGATGTTGCCCTTTGGAAAATCCCAGTGGCCCGCGGTGTAGTGCAAAAGCAGGTATTCCGGCTCCGCCTTGTCTTCCATGTAGAACACTACTGCGCCCGCGGACCGCTCGTCAACCAATAGTTTGAGATTGAGCCGGCTATTTGTAAGTTTTTTGCAGGTTCACTCTTCATCTTCTTCTAGTTGGTCTTCTTGCTGTTGGAGCGTGGGCGGCGCATAATCGTGTATGTCGAGCCATTCTTCCTGAGTCATCCAGTAGCTGCAGTACCACTTTTGCTGCTGGTCGTGGTCACCGTGCTGCGACATGCCTCGTAGTTTGTATGCCCCTTTACATTAGTGTTTCAGAACTTCTGTGCCGCCCTTTTTGTTCCTAAAGTACTGATACAGGAACGTCGCGGCTACGAGCGACACTGCAAGGCCTATCAAGAGCGATGAGATTAGTGTGAAGGGGTTCGTGCCCTCTGTAAGAACGGACGTGAACTGGAGCACAGGAATATAGAGTAGCGCAAGTACGGCCAGACGAAGGATATCTGACATTGTCCTGGCACTTCCCCTGAACCAGTTGCTGAGTAGGACGCCGCCAAGGATTGTTGCAATGCCTATCCATAGGAGTGTAATCGTACCAGTGGCAAAGTTACCTACAATCACTCTGTTTGACAGGACGTCGAGGGCACTCATGTTCTCCCTGAGCATGTTTACCGGGATGCTAGATATGCCGTTCGCAATCGCTGCCAATATGATGAGGACGCCGGCGATGATAGAGAATATCTTGATGAACGAAGTGGGCGTCAGCCTGCCAAACGAGCTTAGCGCCTTATCAATGTCAAATGCCCTGACAATAAATGCGCCGCCAAGGATTGTCAATATGATGGCAGTGATCCATTTGCCGGCATCAAAAATCACCGCTAGCGCACCCGCTGCCAGCAGTACGCCGGGCACGCCGAGGAAGAATTTGGAATACTGTGAATCATAAACGAGCATCTTCAGATACCTACCAAGCACTGCATACGAATATTCCACGCTCCTGCTATGCCTTATGATGACGCGCTGGACCGAAATGACAGGTACCCTTGATTGGATAACGGGCATTACTGTCTCGTCGTCCTCCCCGTCTGAAACGATCACCGCACCGTCAGCATGGTATTTCTCAAGGATGCTTTTCACCTCGAGGCTAATCTTCTCGTCGGCTTCGACGCCTCTGTTGAACTTGCCGGCCACTACCGCGACCTCAGCGGTGTACCCTTTGCTTACAAGCTCTTCATACGTCTTGACCGCGCCAAAAATCGCGTTAGAGTCCGCGTCCTCCGGGTCCTCGATCGCGAGTCTCGTGCCGGCGTTGATGCAGGCGTCGCGGCCAACAATCGGAGTCTCGATCCCTCCCTTTGAACCAATGTCGTCGTCTCTGTCTATGCACAGAACAAGAATCTTGCTGTGAGTAGCCTCTTTTGAGGAGCTTGCGATCTTGGCGCCTTCTAGGCTGCTTTTCTCTAAATCAGAGTGCGGCAATTTGGCTGTCAGTACTCTAGAGAATTGTTTACAGGTTAATTAATTTAATCAACTTTAATCGAGGGTTATTTGGTTTATTGAAATAAACTTCTAGAATGAGCCTTCGTCTTAATAGGAACTAGTGCTTAAAGTCGAGACAGACAATGTAGAGTTCGCTGCTCTCCTGCCGGCTTGCCAAAGGCTTGCTGAGAAGCACCCGGCCAAAGCTACTCTTCAATTCAGCCCTAAACTCGCTCAGCATGTCCCCATCAAACACCTTGAACACGGCGCTTCCACCCACTCTTAATACCTGTCGGGCAAAGCCGAGCGCGATTGTAGATAGTGAGATCTGGCGCGCGTGATCGATGTCCCACAGGCCACTCACGTTTGGCGCAAGATCAGAGAGGATAACGTCGGCCTTGTCCCCCAAGATGACGGCGATTTTTTCGAGCGTGTCCAGCTCCTCGATGCTACCCTTGAGCACTGTTGCGCCGGCAATTGGCTCGACGGGCTTGAGGTCTATGCCGATAACTTTGCCAGACTGTCCCACTTCTTTTGTAACCACCTGCATCCAGCCTCCCGGAGCACACCCTAGGTCGACCACTTTGCTACCCTTCTTGATAATGTGGTAAGAATTGTTTAGTTGCAATAATTTGTAAGCTGACCTTGCGCGATACCCCTGGTCTTTTGCCAGGCGGCGGTACTGGTCTTTGCGCGCGTCAGCAAGTCTCATTTTTTAGTAGAAGGTTTTTGTGGTTTCTTGTTTGAATTGTTGTTGTCAAAGGAATTGATTAGCCAGTCTTCTATTAAGTTACAGCTCGTTGGGCTATATGAGCCCTCAAGGGAACACATATGCTCGACAGGGCATGTCAGACAGGGGGCCTGCTCGATGCTTGTAGTGTCAACAGGCAGCTTGACAGCAAACAACTTGTAGGTCCATCGGCCACTTTCAAGGATTTTTTCGCGCCGGATGAGCGAGCGCCTTTCAAGGCGAATAGCCACGCGAGAGCCGTCGCGACTTGTCAGGTCAAGCTCCTTCCACAGCTCCGACTGTAGTATGCCGTCTTTGCCATTGCTGATTATAGTGCGGAAAACTTTGCCGGTAATATCTTCAATTTGAGCCTCATTTAATTTCAATCAACATAACCCCGAAGTAAGTCATCATTAATTATCGTTGAACCGATAAATAACCCTTTTTGAACGCAAGTTGACTTGAAGACTAATCAAAAGTAGCTTAATATCGCTAGCGATTCTTGGTGCAGGCTATTTGGCTTTCTTCTTCTTGTCGTTATTGCCAAATATCATGTCAAAGTACTCTGATGGCTCAAGCGCTGTCTCTGCGGCTTCGCCTTCTTTAACGTTTGCCAGCCTCTTGGCAGCCTTTTTCTTGTATTCCAGCTGCATCTGTCGGGCGATCTGGATCCTTTGTGCCTGGGGTGATCCTGCCCCGTGCATAGATTCTGTTAGATACCCTACAGCATTTCTCCCAAGTGTCATATTTTCAATCAACCTTAAAATCCTCATCCTGTTTTCGGTCGAGACTCCCTTCCTCCCCTTCAGGTATTTTTCAAGAAGAGGCCCGGTCACCGAGCTGCGGAACTCTTTCTCAGAGGGCATTGTAACCATAAGGCCGCCGGCAATGTCCTGCGCCATCCGGCCTATTTCGTACGGAAATCGAGTGACACTATGTTTGCAGACATTTGCCAGCATGTCGTCATTCTGCCAGTTGCCGGATGCTGTCTTGTGGGACATGTATGAAGACGCCATTCCTGCGCCAAATATTGATTCATTAAGATAGGTCATCTCGACAAGCTTGTCCTTGATATGTGAAGCGTTGGCTACACCGTTGTAGTCGGCGATTGCTGCTGCTGCGCCTATGAGAACGTCGCCGAGGCCCGTCTTGCAAACGTAGCTGCGCCTGTGATAGCATGTAAAGCGCTCAACAAGCATGGCGGCATACTCGTATTCTCCGTTCATGAATATCAGCTCGTTTGGAATGAACACGTCCTTGAAGATCACCATGGCCTCTTGGCCGGAATACATGACGTTGCCGGCGTCGATTTCGCCGCCCTCCATACTTCGGGTATCGCACGATTGCCTACCGTAGATGTAAGTGATTCCAGGAGCGTCCACAGGGACTGCGCCGACTACAGCATAATCCCTGTCCTCGGCCTTTAATCGCATTGTTGGCATAACGATTATCCAATGCGAGTTGATGCAGCCAGTCTGATGGGCCTTTGCGCCTGTGATGTAGATGCCCTTGCTGTCGCGCTTTGTAATGTGCACAAACATGTCCGGGTCTTCCTGCTGGGAAGGCGATAGACTCCGGTCACCCTTGACATCCGTCATCGCGCCGCCAATCACCAGGTTTTCGCGCTGGACCATCTTGATGAATTCGATCAAGCGCTTGTGATACTGCGTGCCGTGCTTGCCGTCTATTTCAAAAGTCGTAGAATACAATGAGTTGAGCGCGTCCATGCCTACGCAGCGCTGGAAGCATGTGCCTGTGAGCTGACCAAGCTTCCGTTGCATCCTGTTCTGATTGACCAAGTCCTCCGCGCTTTCCGCGATATGTAGGAACCTGTTGACGTTAATGCCTGTCAGCGAAGACTTGGCTGACCCGAGCTCGGGCTCCTTTGCAGCGAGGTCGTAGGTCTCTGCGACCGCGTTTATTGACGGCCGGATCATTGGGTGATCAACCGGCTCTTTTACAAGCTCATCAAACAGGTAGATTTCGAGCTTCCTGCCCCTAAGGCTCTGGATGTACTCTGCCCCGCTCTTTATCGTCAACTGTGAAAGTACTAGCACTTGAATGTTATTTATATTTTCTTAGCTGTGATTTAGTAAAAAAGTAGGATCATTTTCCATAGTTTTTACACAATTCGGCCGAAGGCAACTACTGTATGTATGTTTGGTTTGTTCTGTCAAAGTTTCTGACGACCTGGAAGTCCTTGCTAAACTGCGACTGGATAAGCGATCTTAGTTCCGGATATATTGTGGAGGGGTCTTGTTTTGCCATTCTTGTCGCTGTATGGTCGTCGCCAAGCATCCACTTGCACAGCTCAAAGGTCATCTGGCGGACAGCGTTTTCGTCAACGATGCCCAGACTATGTAGATACTCATGGGCAAGCACCATGAACATGTACGAGTTGTACTCTTCGGTCGAGCCTGCAATTTTTTGGACCGCTGCCAAGAGGTAGCTGTTCATAACAATGGCATTCGAGCCCAGCATGTGGTACGCGCCAAGGTTGCTTGGCATCATTTGCAGTATCAGGCTTAGTCCTGCCCTGTGCATCCTAAACTTTTGCAGGACAACTGACTTGACCAGTTCGAAGGTCCCATTAAAGTCCTTCAGCTTTGCTAGCCTTTCGCGGAACTGCATTTGATGCTCTGTTGTCACTGTTATTATTTCGCTGCACGACTGTATAAAGCATGTAGCTTCGCAATCTTTTTTACAGCCAGAACATGGCTTAACTGTCGTGGGAGCGAAAGCCAAGCAGTTTGACTTGCGCGACATAGTAGCCAGCTATCCCGATTTTCCAAAGCCGGGCATCCTGTTCCGCGATATCAACCCGGTCTTCAGGAGAAACGATGCTCTAAATCGTATTACCGACGAGTTCTATCGGCGCTACGGCAGAGCGAGGGTAGACACCGTGGCAGGCATAGAGTCAAGAGGTTTTATCATAGCTACTGCGCTTGCGCTAAAGTTTGGTAAGGGCGTTGTGATGGTCCGCAAGGCAGGCAAGCTACCCGGCAAGACCCTGAAAAAGTCCTATGACATTGAATATGGCAGTGCGACAATGGAGCTCCAGCAAGACTCGATAGGCAAAGGCGAAAGCGTATTGATCGCCGACGATCTGATAGCAACCGGCGGGACAGCCGCTGCTGCGGCGCAATTGGTAGAAGAACTTGGTGGCAAGGTAACTGGCTTTGCATTCATTATTGAACTGTCTGACCTTCGTGGCGCGGACAGGCTGCGCAAGATGGGTTACAAGGTCCAGTCGCTGGTGACCTATCATGGGGAATAGCGCAGACATTGGGATCATTGGCGGCACTGGCGTCTACGACCCAGGGCTTGTCAGTAGCAAGCACGAGATTAAGATGCATACGCCGTATGGTGAACCTTCCGACCTTGTAACTATCGGCGAATATTCAGGAATCAAGATTGCGTTCATTCCGCGCCATGGCAGGGGTCACCGGATACCGCCTCATAGCATAAACAGCAGGGCCAACATCTGGGCTCTCAAGCAGCTTGGCGTCAAGAGGATTATTGCGCCGTCAGCTGTAGGCAGCCTGCAGGAAGGCTACAAGCCCGGCGACATTGCAATCTCAGACCAGTTCATCGATTTTACAAAGAAAAGGCAGTATACGTTCTACGACGGCGGGCAGGTATGCCATGTTTCTGTCGCAGATCCCTTCTGTCCCGAGCTCTGCAACGTCGCGATCGACGCAATGAAGAAGTTGAAATTTCCGATGCACAATACGGCGACTTACGTCTGCATCGAAGGGCCACGGTTTTCAACAAGGGCTGAATCCAAGTTCTTCCGTGACGTACTGAAGGCTGACATAATCGGCATGACGCTTGTGCCCGAAGTCAACCTTGCAAGAGAGGCTGAAATCTGTTATGTGTCGCTGGCAACGGTGACTGACTATGACGTTTGGGCTGACAAACCGGTCAGCTCTGTCGAAATAATCGAGACGCTTGCGAAGAACGTGGAAAAGACAAAGAAATTGATCGCAGATCTCGTGCCTGCGATCCCAGCTTCAAGAACGAAATGCGGCTGCGGCAGGGCACTTGAGGGTGCGCTACTCTGATGGCGGTTTGATCCCTTCCGGAAGTACAATGTCGCCCTCGATGAGCTTGCGCTGAATTGTTAATTGCAATTGTTCTGGATCGATGCCCATCTTGGCAATTTTATCTAGCGTAGTCTTGGCGATCTTTACGCTTGCATTGTGGCCGCCGATGCGGCCAAACGCGATTGCAGTGAACCTGAATTCCTGACCCTTCACAACGAAATACCCAGACAGCTTGCTTGCCACCTCGCTTCCGCTGGTACTTTTTACAAATACCGTAACCGGGATTTCATCTTCATCTTTGCGCATCATTTCTTTGGCCCATCCGCCACTTCCATGTTGCGGTTCACATTTTCTTCAACCAAAAAGCTCCACCATTCCGGGTCAACGATCTTGAAATCCTTAATGTTTACCTCAATTGGCTTGTCATCGGCGTCCGTAAATGCAAGTCTGCCCTCTCTGATCATTTTAACGAGCCGCCACCTCAAATGACCCTTCCTGGCCCGGCTTATAGCCACGACCCATTTTTTGTCCTTGTCAATTTTCGGCATACCGATATAATCAACGATTTCTTCGATGCCTAGACGTTTTTCCTCGCAGAACAATTCCTTTGTCAGAAGGCTGCGCCAAATGTCTACCGAGCCCATGGTCTTGCCGTTCTCATTGATGTTGATTACCCCGAAGTAGACCACCTTGTCGCCGCCAGTTGGGTCTGAAGTCGTCATTGCGATATTCTTGTTGCAGGGCACTACCTATTTAGTTCTTGCATCCTCATATGATTTTTCTAGGACGATCCCTATATTGTCGACCTTGAGGTTTTTCTTGAAGGGCACATCTTCTTCCTCACAACGTCTCCGGTAGCGGTTGGTGATCGCAAACCGCGGGTGAAGCGACTCAAACTCAGTTTTTGTTATTTCAATTACCATGCCCCTGCCCACAAGCGACGTTGCGGCCGCAAGAGCACGTTGCTTGTCGTTCCAGCCGAGCTCGCCAGAAATCTTTGCCGCGTCCATCTTGCCCTTCTTTACTACCGCTAAGAATACTTTGGCCTCGTCATCGCTTATCTTGAGCTCCGAAATGATGACTTGTTCTACGTTTGAAAAGTTGACTGCCATGCTATCTTACTTCTAGCCACATTTTGTCGAAGGCCATCTTTAGAAAGTCGATACTTTTGACAACATTCCCATGTCAGATAGTTAGTCGAACAACTATTTATCCTGTGTTAGAACTGCACAAGGTTGCGGTATTTCCTATAGCGCTCCTCGACGTCGTTTTTTGTTATAGACAATAGGCGCTTCACTCCAAAGTCCTCTACCGCAAACGAGCCCATAACGTTTCCGTATATCACGGCCTCCTTTATAGTTGCGAAATCAAATTTGTTCCTGCGTGCAACGTGACCTAAGAAGCCGCCGGCAAATGAGTCGCCGGCGCCGGTTGGGTCGACTATTTCGTCGAGGAAAAACGCGGCTGCTGGGAACACCTGATTATCATTTGTAAATAGAACGGCGCCATGCTCACCCTTTTTTATAATCACAAATTTCGAACCCCATGAAATTATTTTTCTTGCGCATTTTGCAAGGTTGACTTCTTTGCACAGGAGGCGCGCTTCATGGTCATTTATCACTACGCCGTCTGCCATGTTTATCATCTTAACGACATCGTCACGGCTACCGTTTATCCAAAATTCTATGGTGTCACACACCACCAGCTTTGGGTTCTGGAAGTGCTGAAGGATCTTGATGTTCTGCTTCGGGTCGTTGTTTGCGAGGTACACGTAATCAGACTTTACGTATTCTTCCGGTATTACGGGCTCAAATCCTGCCACGACTCCAAGCTCAGTCTTGTTTGTAGTCCTGTTTGACAGGTTGTAATCAAACGTCGAGTCATAGTGGAAGGTCTTGCCTCCCTGCACTGTGATGACACCCTTTGTATCGATATGTTTCGACATAAGCGCCTTGATGTGATCGGCAGGCATGTCCGACCCCACGACTGCTACAATCGATGTCTGCGCGAACATACTTGAGGAAATGGAAGCAAACGTGGCTGCGCCGCCCAGTATTCGGTCCTCTGTTCTAAAAGGCGTGCGGGTGGTGTCAAGGGCCACCGTGCCAAAGACCGTCAGCAACGCCCGCGAACAAGCGCTCTTTCGTAATTAAATGCTTGCCACCACTATTAAATAGCGAGCAGGGCGATCACACACAGTTGCGGTTAGTAGTTGCTATTACAGGCGCCTCGGGAGTAATCTATGGCATAAGGACGCTTGAAGTGCTCAAAATGCTAAAGATTGAGACGCACCTTATTATGAGCGAATGGGGCGCCAAGAACATGAAGATAGAAACTGACAAGACTGCCGACTACGCTAAGTCGCTTGCCACGAAATGCTACGAAGACGACAACATGGCCGCGCCGATGTCAAGCGGCTCGTTTAAGACTGATGGGATGGCAGTCGTTCCCTGCAGCATGAAGAACCTTGCCAGCATTGCAAACGCGTTTGACGACAGCCTTGTGTCAAGGGCTGCAAGCGTGTGCATCAAGGAGCAGCGCAAGCTCGTGCTAGTACCCAGGGAAGCTCCGTTATCGAAAATCCATCTTCAAAATATGATCAAGCTTGCCGATGCCGGCGCAGTTATTCTGCCGGCGATGCCCGGGTTCTACCACAGGCCAAAGACGATGAATGACCTGATAGATCACGTGGTAGGCAAGGTCCTAGATCAGTTCAACATCGACCACGGCCTTTTCAAGCGGTGGGGCGGCCAAATCGTATAAGGATTTATAATCTTGCGGTGCTAGTTACATTTGGAAATGCCGGCGTGGGGTGACCCCTAATAGCTCGATACAAGAAAAAGTACGCAAGCCGGTCGGTTGACTTCATTGTGCCGCTCCTTGCCCTACTGTTCATTGGGGTGATGTTTGTCCTGCTTGCCCGCTCGCAGGGAGGCTTCGGCTTTATCTTTCTGGCAGCTGCGTCCGGTCTCATGATCTACTGGGTGCGCGAAGTGAAGTTGATGGCAAGATCTGAAGATAGAAAGATGGCAAAAGACATGGAACGGCATAAGGACTGGGTCTACGACCTGATAAAGAACAAAGACGGGATGATCTTCGTAGCGGAGGTGCCTGGCCCGGAGGACCAAATAAGCGTGAGGCTCATAGACGGTCTGCTCCGCGTCAAGGGGGGTCAGAATTTCACTAGGGACGTTCCGCTAGAGTTGACGCAGCAAATGGACATATCCGATTACAAGTATCGAAACGGAGTGCTCACTATCAAGATTCAGAAGATTTGACTTCCTCTTCGTCGTAAGTGTTTTCCCATAACCGCATTCTGTCCATTTTATCCCTTCTTCTCGCATCCTGCAGCATCTTGTAGACGCTCTTGTGCATGTTTCCTTTCGCAAGCATAGCGATTGCGTCGGTTGCAAGCTTGACCTCCTTGAAATTTCCGATAAATCCGACCATGTGGCCATAAACAGAAACATAGGCGCCGCTAAGCTCCTCTATCGTACGGCGCGCCTTGCCCCCTTCGCCAATAATCCTGCCTTTGATGCGCTCGAGTGCGTTCGGAGACTTGCCGGCATAGTCGTGAAGGTCCATCTGCTGGAACATTATCTCCTCATCTTCAAAGAGCCTGCTTGCTCTCTCAGGCGAGAAGCCTCTTGAAATCGCAGTTATCACTTCAATAGCCCTGAAAGCCTCCATCTGTTCCACCGGCTTGTTGCCGGAAATCCTAGCGTCGCCACTCTCGCTGTCGATCTCTATTTCAACGCCGCACCTCTTTTCGATCTGCTGTTTTACCTTGCCGCCTTTGCCTATTATGGCCCCTATCCTCTCTTTCGGGATTTTCATTGTGTGCTGGAAGCTCATTATTTGTTTTCGCCTTTGATTTTTTCTACTGCTTGCGCAGCATCGAGAACCTCAATTCCCCGCTTTTCAAAGAACCTATTTACGTTCATTACGTCTCGGACTAAAAATTGTTTTGAATTTGGGTGTTGGATATCGACTGCTGAACCAAAGTCAAACAGCATAATACCACGTTCGGTTTTGAAAATATTGTACTCTGACAGGTCTGCGTGTACTAGCCTTGCTTTTTGAAAAAGTATTGACACTTGCTCGATTACCTGCGAATAGTCGTCGGACGTGACTTCAGACTCTATCAGAGGTCGCGCAGGGTTGCCGGCGCTGTCCTCCACAAACTCCATCACAAGGACGTTCTTTTTCACGGCTATTGGCCTCGGGACTCTTACGCCGGCCGTGCGCGCGGCCTGCATGTTCTTGAACTCTTTTCTGGCCCACGCCGCTATCAGGCTGCGTGACCCGGGCTTTATGTCGGAAAACCGGGGGTCGCCGGCAATGTATTGCAAGCGCTTCTTGAACTCGGCGCTCACGGTGAGGTAGATTTTTAGTATGCGGAGTGTCTTGTCGGGTGCGATAGCTGTGTAGACCTTGGACTCCTTGCCTGCGGCTAGCGAACCCCTTACTTGCTGTATTACGCCGTCGTCCTTCAAGTCGTTGATGATCATAAGCGTCGGCACGTCAAAAACATTGTCAAAAACGTCGTAATCTTCTGATCGTTTTACAAGCAGCCTGCTCTCCCGCTCTCGGCGCTCCAGCCGCCTGTCGGCCTTATCCATCGCCTTTTGTCCATTCTCCTTTGGCAGCTGCTCTTCAGGCTCTTCTGACAACATCTGAAACCTGGCAGCCTTTTGTTATTATGTGTAGTGCTGCAAAAACTCGTAATAACGGAAGTTTGGTCTACCTGTGCTGGAACTTGTAGATCATGAGGAAAGGCACGCCAGCTATTCTCTTTATGCTGGCTTCTTTTGCCAGTTTCATGTCCAGTGCATCCTTCACTATTCTTTCTCCCACCAAGTTTGCGATGTCACATTTGTGAAGAAGGTCTTGAGCATAGGGGTGTTCAATGACTTGCTGCTGGTAGTATTCCCTTGTCAGATTGATTACGATGCCGTCCTGCTCGAGCTTGCTCCCTATCAGGTCAAGATCGCAAATGTCGACCATGATCGAGCCTTGGTAGCTCGTGGTTCTTGCGGCGTACAACTGCTGGATTATGAAGGAACAGCGTAATGAGGGTTGCTGTCAGCCGTATGTTTCGATTTTTATGTCAAATGATCCGTCTTTGCGCTTGTTCCTGTTCGTTACAAAGCCAAGCGGGCTCAGGATCGACACAACAGAGTCGATCGTGCCTTGGTATCCGCAGATGTGGAAGAACGAGTTTGCCGGCGTTATTTTTTCGCCCACTAATTTTTCGAGCTTCGGCCCAAGCAACGTCTCCACCCTGCCGGTGTTTCCGCGCCACCCCTTTGATAGCGGGTGTTCGGGCCTGCTCACAGTAGGCAGGTACTTGAAATCAGGGTTGTCTGAAGCTATTTTCTCAAGCAAGCCCCGGTAGCCAAGCTCTTGCGCATATTTCGCGCCATGTAGCAGCACTACTTTCCTTTTCGACCTGATGTTTTGTAAGTGCATGACATAACTGATGAACGGCGCAAGGCCTGTGCCTGACGCGACCAGCACAAGGCGCCGGGTCTCCGGAGTCCCATCTGCTTTTCTGTCTTCAATGGTAAATGCGCCGGCGGGCTTGCGCCAGTAGAGTTCGTCGCTCTCGCCCATGTTGAAGAGTGCGCTTGTAAGCTTGCCCATAACTGGCTCTGTCGCCCACTTGATGTAGAATTCAAAATACCTTTTTTCTTCAGGAGGCGAAGACAAAGAGTATGCCCTGTAGGTTATCTTTTCGTCTCCGTCGAGCTTTAGCCCAATTGCCAGGAACTGGCCTGCTTTGAAATCGGGCACCGCGCTTCCGTCTGGAGGCTGTACCCGGATTATCGCAAGTTCCTGCGTCAGGTTCTCACGATGCACTATCCTGCCGATATTGGGCGGCGCCTGACCTGAACTCATTTAGCAGCTGTGGAATCGTTTGGTTATATTTGATTATCTTTTTATTTGAGAGTACAAAATCTACGTTGGTTTGGCAACCAAGAAAGGCATAGCGCTCACCGCTGGCATCGCTGCGGCGATCGTTGGATCGAGCTTTCTGATTTGGTATTTACCGCAGAGCAGCTCTGTTAGCACCCTTATTACACCACCTCGTACCGAACTAGAAATCATGAATGATGTTTATTCTAGGCATAATATCACTGCCACAAACATTGATTCAAATTTTGAAGAATGGAAGAAGGGAAACGTAAACGCGTCAGATATGATGAACGAGATAAGCCATGACCGGACTGAAATTCAGAAGATGCGTAAGGAGCTTACAGACGCAAGGCCGGCACAGGAATGGCAGGAGAGCTTTGACACGTACGTTAAGGCGCTCGATAGCTTTGCAAAATATTTGAGTACAATGGAGACAAAAATTCAAAGTGGAAATAAAGCTGATTCCCAAGAGCTGGATGGATTGAGGAAGGAAATGCAGGATTACCTTAACAGTTCTATATCAGCCATGCCATTTGGCAAGTGATTATTTTTTCAAGACATCCAGAATCTGATTCATACTTGCGTCCGTCTTGAACGCGCCGGGGTTGAGCGCACTCCTTGACGCGACAAAGCCAGTCGACTTGAGTTTTTCGATTATCTTTTGCACAGGATACGGATTTGTCTTCAGCTTGGCTGAGATTTCATCTGCCCTGAAATAATATGGGATGTCGCTTGCTTCCTCAGATGCCGCATCGAGCACTTTTTTGCACTGTTTATCAGCTTCATATCCGCGCATTTTTTTCACAAATTCCCCGTCATGGAATGGTCCTGTCCATAACTGTCCTGCGGTCCGCATCGTGCTCCCGCACAATCCGCATTTTGCAATGCTGTATTCCTCCGCCTTGAACCTGTGGCCACATTGGAAGCAGTTCATTATGTAGCCTATGCTGCTGTAGACGTCGTTTGCCTCCTTGCTGCTCACGAAGATTGAGGTGTAGACGCGCAGATAGTGCATCGTGGCATGCACGAATAGTGGCTTGATAGACAATTCAAGCCTCGATGCCGTGAGCGCGATGAGGGAGAGCAACAACCGGATCGCGGTTTCGTTGCCGTAGCTGTTGTTAAGAGGCCTGCCGTAGTAGCGGCGCATGCAGACTTCCGGGTAGATGCCGCATAGAACTGCCGTGTCAGTCGCGGTTATAGACGCGAGCCCGCCATCCAGAACTGCCCGGAGCACGCAGTCAATGTGCTTTGCAGGAGTGCCAAACGGATCTAGGTCGACTATGCCAAAACGCTCGCCATCGCTGTCACCATTAAGGAGAAACTTGCACACTTCGTTAATTGAAAAATGGCATTTATTGTCCACAGAGTTAATCTTGGCCGCTTTTTTGGCTGCCTCTATCGCGATAGAGTTGATGTCGTTTCCATAAATGTGCTCTACTTCTGGCACCTCTACTGAGACCCTGAGCGCCCTTGCGCCGATACCGGTGAAAGAGTCGGCAAATGTCTTGAGGCTCAGAGAGGGTGAATAAGCCCTGTACGCCAGAACCGAAAGGTCTCGGTTGAGTTTTGCAGCAGGGTTGAAAAATGCGGGCGTCTTGGGCGGGACCTTTTCGGTAAGCGACGATTGGGGAACCAGAAATATAGTCCTGCCCTCTACCGTCTTCACAAAATCTGACACACAAGGATTGCACGGATGCGATATTTATAGCAGAAATACGTATTCTTGGTTTACAAGCGCAAGTGATAATAAATACCCTGCAAATCAGCATAGTGAATAATTTGTCGTTGCACGACGGCGTTCTGGTCGGCGGGGTCGACGAGGCGGGCCGCGGCTCCATAATTGGCCCGCTGGTTGTTGCGGGCATCAGCATCAGGGAATCAAAAATCTGGCAGCTTACCGAAATGGGCGTCAAGGATTCTAAAGCACTAACGCCAAAAGCGCGCGCCAGACTTTTCGGCGAAATAATGAAAATCGCCGACTCTGTGTGTATCCGCAAGATAAACCCCATCGAAGTTGATGACAACGTGTCGCTCAAGGGGCTCAATAGGCTTGAGGCAAGAGTAATGGCTGCGGTCATTAACAATATCGGCGCCGATGAGGTCTATGTCGACTGTTGCGACGTCAACCCAATACGCTACAGGGATTACATCGGTCAATACCTAAAATGCAGCCCAAGGTTGCACTCGATGCACCATGCAGACGTTATCAACGTTGTCGTGTCGGCGGCGTCGATAATCGCCAAGATAACGAGAGACGGAGAGATCCAGCACATTCGCAAAAGGTACCGAACCATTGGCAGCGGCTACCCGTCTGATGACCGGACGATGCGCTTTATACGGCGCTATGTGACCAAGAACGGCAGCGCGCCGGAATTTGCGAGAAAGTCGTGGAAGCCACTTCGACTCTTGCTTGAGCAAACGGCGCAGTGTAAGCTCAGGGCTTGAATGTACAGTAAATCATGCCGTGATCCTTGTCAAAGGGCTCTAGGTTGATTATCTGTTCTATTGAGAACCCGCAGTTTTCCAGCTTTTTCGCTTCTTGCACCACGACTGCGCGAGGTTCCATAGTAACGTCGATGCTGCGGGTCTTTATCACCAAGAGCATCACGCCGCCTTGCTTTAGGTAAGCGGCACAGTTTGCTATCGCGATCTCGGTTTGGTCGGGCTGCGCAATGTCGCAGTACACGACGTCGACCTTGCCATATACTGCAAAATATGACTGGGGCTTCCTTGCGTCTTCAAGTATCGGGAACACGTTCTTGCGCTTTGAAGCAACATTTTCAATAAGTTCCCTCGCAACCCTTGTGGCAGGCTCGATTGCAAATACGATACCCGATGGCCCGATAATATCAGAAACATGGCTGACAGTGGTGCCAGTGGACGCGCCCAAATACAATACTTTGCTTCCGTTTTTTATCGGCATGCATTTCATTCCCTTTTTCAGGGCTGCTGCTAGCTTGCTTCTGAATGGATCCCACATCCGGTACTCCTCGCCTTCGAATTTGACCAGCTTTTCGCCGTAGACATTGTTTCCCTTGACAAGGTTGAGGGTGGCAGCGTTTTTCTCGCCGTTTACCGAAATCCACCTAATAGCGTCGCTTTCCAAATCGCTTTCTTCTGTCCTTCTTTTTCCTCGCATCACGTTTATCTCTATCGCGACCAGCCCCGCCAAATCTGCGGCCGCCGTTATGTTCCTGTTGGCGCTGCGCGTGCTCCCTGTATTTCCTGTCTCTTTCTCTTTCCGGTACTGGCTCTTTGTACTTTTCTCGAATCTCGGTAAGGCGGATCTTGAGGCGATCATGAATCGAGCTGTCCTTGCCTGCGTGGCGATAATAATCGATCCTGGCTGCTATAGCCACCTTGGACGCTATGGCCCTTGCAATCTTGCCACGCTGCCACTTTGGCGCAGAATGAATGAGAGGGTGCTGGAATAGTATGCCGTGTTTTGGTGGGCGCGCCCCAGTTTTGAGAGCCCGAAAGAGCGCCTTTTCCGCGCCAAGTACCTGGATCGTGCTTGCAGGCAACATGGCAAGTCTAGCCAGGCTGCCGGCCTTGGCGATTATCCTTGCACCAACCGAGGCTGTTAATAATTCTTTGACATTGGGAGCCACGGTCTCCATCGCAACTTCTATGTGGTCTGCAAGCACTCTTCGTAGATCCGACTGCGCTATCACTTGATCTGCAAGCCTCTTGACGATTGCAAGGTTCTCCGGAGTCATGTCGCCCCCTTTGCTGCGCTTTGCCCCATCAAGCATTATCTCGACTTTCTTGTCCTGCATACCGGCGCTCTGCAAGATTTCAGTAGTGATGTTTTCCCGCAAGCCCGCCCTGCTCACAATCTCGGCGTACGCGACGAGGCTCTGAACCAGGTTGTCAAGCTCAGGGAAATGCAGGCCGTACCATTCGCGCATCCGCGCGCCCACGGTATTGATTATCTTGTCCAGCTCGTCTAGAGCGTTTATTGACTGGATTATGTGAAGGTCGAGCTTTTCGGAGGCTTCCTTTACCCTTGAAGATGACAGATTTATCGCAAATTCCCGCAGGGCCAGCATGGCATCTTGGTCGTTGTTCGCAAAGCCGGCCTTGATTATGAAGCCGGGCTTATTGCTCTGTATCGACTGCTGCTGGTCCTCTGGCATCAGCTGGCTATTCAATCCTGTCTGTCGCAGCACTGCAGCGACGCTTGCGTCATTGGTTGTAACGGGATCAAAGGGGCGCAGCTTTTCAATGAATGGTCTGATTTCGTCAGGAATCGCGCCGCTCTTTAGGAGCCTGTACGACCTAATCGCATTATCGAATTTTTTTGACACCACGAGATTGCCGCCTTGGTCAAACGCGGCCACACCAAGCTCCAGGAGGACTACCGAGCAGGAGTTATTTGCCATTCAGGGAACACCTACAATATAGCCATTAAAAAAGCTAGCATTATTACCTGAAAGGTTAGTACCATACATGATGGGACTGGCAGACGGAGACAGAAAGGAACTGGAATCTCTCATCAAGGCGGCAGCCCGCGACCCGAAGGTGCCGATCGGGCTTGCTCGAAGGATGGTGCCCACTCAGGGCAACATTGAAGATTTCGCCTATGGCCTTGTTTCTGGCATGGTGATGGGCAATTTCATCGCGTTGTTCATTAGCAGAAATGGCAGGCAGCCTGACAGGGACGAAACTGCAGATGTTTTATCGATAATGATGGTTGGGATGCCGCGCCTTCGTATGTCCATAATGAAAGCGCTCGACCTGCGGTAGGCGCGAGTAAACGTTTATCTAACGAACGGCATGATTATTTTCCGCGTTGCTGGATAAGGATAAGTCCAAGCTGCCTGTCGCCATAAAAGATGTCGTGATCATCGGCGTCGGCGTTCTTGTAGTCTGGTTGGTCATCTGGGCCAGCTTTGGATCCAACCCTTTCTACGTCGTGTCTAGCGGAAGTATGGAGCCCAAGTTACAAATCAACGACGTCCTCATTGTAAGAGACGGGGGGTCATGGGATGATCTCAAGGTGGGCGATATCATAGTGTTCAATAGGCCAGAGGGAGGCGACAGGGTCATTGTACACCGCATCGCCGAAATTAATGAAGATAATGAGGGGGACAGGACAATCAGAACAAAGGGAGACGCAAACCCCTCTTCGATACCGGGAACCGACTTCCCAATCAGAGAGGACGACTACATAGGCAGAGTTGTTTACGTAGTGCCGGGCATCGGTGTTGTCACGAAAATAATCAGCCCACCTGTCAACTATATCATAATAGCAATAATCCTTGCGATCCTGTTCTTCAACAGGCTTGGCAGGAAGGACAAGGGTGCACCTCCACCAGGAACTAATGATAGCACAAGTCAGTCACCGGTATGAAATCCAAGACTGCATATCTTACGTTCAACACGCCGACCAGACGCGCATTTATCAATATCACACCGGAAGTGGGAAGAATAGTCGACGAAAGCGGGATTAAGGAAGGCTTGTGTCTTGTGAATGCTATGCACATCTCTGCCAGCGTGTTTATCAATGACGATGAAAGCGGTCTGCACCAGGACTTTGATAGATGGTTGGAAAAGCTGGCACCCTACTCACCTGACAATTATTTGCACAACAGAACAGGCGAGGATAACGCAGACGCCCACCTTAAGCGGCAGGTAATGGGGAGAGAAGTTGTAGTCGCAATAACAAACGGCAAGCTCGACTTTGGGCCGTGGGAGCAGATCTACGGCGAGTTTGACGGCAAGCGACAAAAACGGGTGCTTGTAAAGATAATAGGCAAGTAGACGTTGGTGCATTACATTTATTGCAACTTAATAAGCAAAATTTGCATAGGATTTCAGTCTTGCACGTTTAATTCTACTATAATATGGTAGCAAGCAGGTATATATATAGCGCCTTTATAAAGCGGAATATGCCGCAGACCAAGCCAATCGTCAGCATTGAAAATGTGGTAGCTTCTGCTACTGTAAACCAGACTGTCAATCTTAATCTCATCACTCAGATTTTCCCCGATGTAGAATACCACCCTGACCAATTCCCCGGCTTGGTCTTCAGACTCAGGTCACCTAAGACTGCAACTCTGATATTCAGCTCTGGCAAGATGGTTTGCACTGGCGCAAAGTCAGAGAAAATGGCTATTCAGGCCGTCAAGAATGTGGTGCTTAAGCTGAAAAAAGGCGGCATACCGCTCGAGCATGAACCCCAGATTGAAATTCAAAATATTGTAGCGTCGGCAAGCCTTGGTGGCAAGATACATCTGGAACTTGCGGCAAGGGTGCTGCCACGTAGCATGTATGAGCCAGAACAGTTCCCGGGTCTCATACACAGGATGCTGGATCCAAAGACTGTAATCCTGCTGTTTGCTAGCGGTAAGCTGGTGTGCACGGGCGCTAAGAAGGAGAGTGAAGTCTATAGAGCCGTCGGGAACCTACACACGCTTCTTGAAGAAAAGAACCTGATGATATACGAAGGCTAGTCAGTTTCGTACTCGCCTTTGGCAGCTGCCTGTTTCATGACGGACTCCAGTGTATTTTCATCTATCAGACCAGCGTTGTACAGCGCGTTTACAATTTCCTTTATCCCTGTCACGGCCAAGAGCCTTACTCCCATCTTTTTCAGCCGCTCATCTGCTCCCTCGTGCCTATTAACGAGTGCCACAACATCCTCTACAATCGCGCCGTTGGCGCGTATTATTTCGACTGCGCTGCTTACCGACGTGCCAGTAGTTGCGACGTCGTCAATAATGACTACCTTTGATCCTGACTTTAGGAAGCCCTCGATCGTTTTGCCAGTGCCGTACCCCTTTGATTCTTTTCTTGCGTAGATGAAGGGCTTGGACATTTCGTAGGCAAGGGCTGAGCCGAATACGAGCCCGGAAGTTGGCACTGAAGCAAGTGTATCGAACTCACCCAGATTTTTTGTAACAGTATGCTTCAACGCGTTTATGGTAAGCCGGAAATATGATGGAAAGCTTGGCAAGACGCGCAGATCTATGTAGTATGGGCTCTGTTTGCCGCTTGCAAGGGTGAACACTCCGAACTTTAGGGAATTGCTTTTGAGCAGAAACGAGGCGAACTCGCGTATAAAGTCCTTCTCAGGTGGCATCATACAATACAAGTAAAAAAGGATTTATTTTAACCCTTCATGACACAAAGTGCATGCCTGAGATATGGCTCAGATATGGCACCACCGACGTGGTACTTGACATCAAGTTCGAAAATCTCGCAAAGCAGATTTCTGCAGGTTTTCAGGTTATGCCAGAAGAAGAAATCGGCGCTACAATTGCCGACGCGCCCCTTACTGAAAACATGCTCATCCTTGCACTGTCAGGCTTGAAAGCTGCGGGAAAAACTATTGCGATACTTGCAGAGCAAGCCCACGCAAAAGGATTCAATTTTACAGTCGACGTACCGCACAGGTTTGCCGGTGCACTCAGGACCAGCATGGCAGGCAAGGAGGCAATTTCGATAAATCGCATTGACTACCATTCGCTGCAGGATCGGATCAGTAAGTTCCAGAGCGCCGTGATTGTTTCAAGCGTCGCTTATGACCCGCTTTTTGGATTTGCCGGCGCGCCCACTGCGCTCCTGCGCAACCTGCTTGTGGACTCGATGGCCGAAGCTTTCAAGGCGAGGAAGAATAACAGGCCGGCGCCCGGTGTGCAGGGAGAGCCGCTCAAGATAGCCGCTTCTGTAGCCGCCGGCGTCAAGGCGACGTCTGTCGAGCTTGTTGCCAGCAGCGAGGGCGTGGCAGGAGTTCACGTCGGGAGCATCAATGAAGCATTTGAAAAGGCCGTCACGCAGCTCCAATCCATCTCAACAGTTGAAACAGACCCAGTCAAGTGTGCCATAATAAGCGCGAGCAGCGACGCTAGCATGCATTCGACACTTGGCGGCGCGCTCAACTCGCTCTGGAACTCTGTCCACGCAGTCAAAAAGGGCGGCTCGGCAATTTTGCTCGCGGAAAATCGCGAAGGAGTAGGCGGCGGCGCGCTTCAGATGTTCATAGAAGGCCTGCTCAGGCCCGAGCAGCTGCACCAGAGCCCCTACATCGATGGCCTAGAGCATTTGTTGTTTATTGAAGAGCTGCGACAGGAATATGAGCTGGGGCTAGTTTCTACACTGCCGCACTATTATGCCAAGACAAAGCTGGGCTTTTCCACTTATGCCAGCATGAAGGACATAATTGACAAGCTCCCGGAAAAACACGGCAAGAATTTCAAGGCGATTGTCCTGTCAGATGCAGACATTGTACTTCTTAGGCCAAGTGCCTAGAACAAGGTCGCTGGGATCGGCGCGGTCACAACAGCAAGACCAAGCGCCAGGAAGAACAGTGCTTTACGCTTTGAAGAGAGGGGCGTGACGTCGTCAAGCGGCGTGCTTTCTGGTGCCTTGAGGCTGAAGAATAGCACCAAGAGCGCCATTGGGTAAAATCCTAAGGCAAACAGGATCCCAATGCTGACGTAGGTCAGGACCTTATGCCAGCGCACGCCAAGAGCGGAGCGCGCAAGGTGGCCACCGTCAAGCTGCCAAGCCGGCATCAAGTTCAGGAACGTGATCAGGAACCCCAGCCAAGCCGCAAAGAGCACTGGCGACATCACAAGCACCATGTTATCGACTGCCATGCCAGTTAGGTACAGCGTAGCCAGCATCAGAAGCGACGCATCCATTTGGAACAGCTGTGCCTCGCCAAATAGCCTCTGAGCCTCGCCAGCAGGTATGAGTGTTGAAATTGTAGAGCCGTAGATCGAGACGATTATCGTCACTATCAGGCCGGCTATAGGGCCGGCGATGCCCACGTCGAACATGACGTTTCTGTTGGTCATGTTGCTCCTCAAGACTATCATTGCCCCAAACGTCGGAAGAAGTCCGGGGATGCCGGGTATAAAGTAGGGCCATGAAGCCCTAAGGCCGTATTTCCTGTTAGCTAAAACGTGCCCGAGCTCGTGGATGCCAAGTATCCCCATCAGCGACACGGTGTATATTGCTGCAAGCATGACAGGGTCCTGGGCCTGCGTTTTGGCAAACGCCGAGCCGGATCTAAAGAGGCCGTCGATGAATACTAGTGCGATTGTGGCAATGAAAAGCAGAGACGGCAGCGATTGCCAGAATTTGCTTCTTGGTTTTTGCTTTTGTATCTTGGCTACCGTAAGCACAACGCTATCATCTACAGAGAGCCTGACTGTAGACAGGGTGGGCATCAATCTAGAGACATACTTTGACCTCTTTGCGGCCGCAACCATTCCAACCTTGCCCAGCTGCTTCAAGAAGGCCGGGAACTCGTCCTTGATTTCAACGTCATCTATCAAGAACTGGACATAGTCTTCTCTGGCATTTCGTTGAAAGTCCCTTACCGTAAAGAATGACGAGACTATTGGAAGCACACGGGAATAATCTCCGTTGAGGAAAGAAGTTGCCACCAGACATTGCTTGGGTGCTAACGCCATTAAAATATTATCCCTACAGAGACCTGTAAGGTTAAATAGTGTGTTTCTGGTTTTAGTTGTTGCTTTGCAAACTGCTCTGCGGAAAGTAGGCGACTATGATATACGCCGCTGCGATGAGAGCGATCTTGCGTCGGTGATTGACATTAACATGGTCGCGCTACCAGAGCATTACTCTGACTATTTTTTTGAATCAATTCTTCGTGAGCTGCCAGAAGCCTTTATCGTCGCAGAGCTGGACGGCAAGATAGTCGGTTATATCATGTGCAAGATCGAGTTTGGCTTCTCCAATTTTCGCAAGTTGGGCTTCGTCAAGAAAGGGCATGTAGTTTCCGTGGCGGTGCTTGATGAACACAGAGGAAAAGGCCTCGGCAAAGCGCTGATGCTTGAAGGCATTAACGGCGTGATGCACAAGAAGAGTGACGAAATCTACCTTGAAGTCAGAGTAAGCAATACCGGCGCGATCAAGATGTACGAGAGGCTGGCCTTTGAAATAAAATCGAGGCTGCGCTCGTACTACAGGGATGGCGAGGATGCTTACCTGATGGCGCTAGAGTTAGGCTAAAAAGATTATTAAGATGCTGCTGATGCCTTTCCGCTATGAACGTTAAACGAAGAGGCAGCAGGGGAACCGGGGCCACCCTTCTTGTGATTTCCATTCTCGCGTTCATAGCCTACGCTTATTTCCTGTTTGGCAGCGAGTGGGGCATGTTGGTACTGCAGTTCACCGTGTTGGGTGCAGTTGCTGTCCTGTTGACCGTGCTCGGGTGGATCGGCTATACGATGCTCACCGCGCCAAGGGAAGAAGAAAAGACCTAACGTCTGACTGAAACGTCAGCCACGATCTGGTACATCCTCGGTCCCACTTCTCTGACAACCCTGACTCCCAGAACGTGATGATCATATTTTGCAAAAGTTTCATGTGTGACCTTTGACCCCATTTCCTGGCTTGCCTTCTTGCCATCTGCCTTAATGTGAGCAAAATAATGCACAATGCCTTTTTCCTTCAGCGCAAGTACTGCAGAATCGACAAACTCTTTTGCTCTTTCTGGCAGCGGCATGAGAACTCTGTCGGCCTGTCCGGCGAGGCTGTCCTTTATCACTTCAACGGCGTCGCCGCATATTGAAAAAACCCTGTCCTGGACCTTGTTCAGTTTCGCGTTGATCCTGTCGAGTTCACTTGCGGCTGAATTGGAGTCTATGCTGTAGACCTTGCACGTCTTGTTTGCTTTTGCTATTACGACTGAATACGTGCCGACGCCAGCAAACATGTTGACGATTGTTTCGTTGTCTCCCACCATGCCGGCGATCCTCTGCCTTTCAGTTGACAACCGCGGCGAAAAATATGTCTTGGCAACATCGACTTTGAACCGGCAGGCATGTTCCTTGTACTCTGTTATCGTCCTGTTTTCGCCTGCAATTAACTCCAGATCGCGGACACGGTAGTCGCCTCTCACCGGAGACACCTGTGCGAACACGGTCTTGGCGGTCTTGACGTTGGCCAGTATCGCGTCAGCTATCAGCTTCTTTTTTGGCATCAGCTCGTCCGGGATCTTTATAATCACAATGTCGCCTATCTGATCGAAAGCAGAGTACACCTGTGCGGTTTCTTCTGGGGTCAGCATGCTACCAAGAATCTGCTTTAGCATGTGCGGCATTAGCGATTCTTCACGTAATAATAGTTGCCAGATTGTTTCTGCTCGCGGTCAAGCCGGCCGTCTTCTTTGTTGACGCGCGGCCTGCCAGTCGTTTCGTCCCGCCTGTATGTTATTGAAAGCGCCTTGAGGAAGCGGTTCATACCCTCCTCCTTTCTCATGGGCGCGGTTGCCGAACCTGTCAGGCTGGGCTGCCCCTCAAAAATTACCATCGTGTCTGCTACAAGGTCTATCAGTTGCATATCGTGGTCGATGATTATTGCAGACTTGCCCTGTGCTCTTACAAAGCGCTGGAGGAACTTTGCGATCGCTATCCTATCCTCTGCGTCAAGGAATGCAGACGGCTCGTCCAGCGCGTAAATGTCTGCCTCGCGCAGGAGCGACGCGGTCACCGCGACTTTCTGGAGCTCGCCTCCGCTAAGGTTCCTGACGCTCTTTTCGAACAGCTTTTTGACGCCCATCGGAATGATTATCTGTTCTTCCACCGGCGAGCCTTCTACCGGACTCTGGTGAGCGGTATACATTAGCGATCTGACATCGCCTTCATAGTCCTGATTCAGATATTGCGGCTTGTAGGATATCTTGGCGCCTATATCTATCGTGCCTGAGTCGGGCTTGTCGACTCCGGCCAGCATGCGCATGAATGTCGTCTTGCCAAGCGCATTTGCGCCCACGATCCCGACTATTTCGCCTTTCCTAACCGTGCCGGCAGCGATTTTCAGGTTGAAAGACGGAAACGATTTTGCAAGGTCAGAATAGCTGGCTGCCGGGACATCTAGAATGACGTCTTCGTTTATAGCGCTGATATCGAACTTGAATGCCCGATCTCGGAAGCGCACGTTTTCCGCCGGCAAGAAGCCTTCTAGGAAGTTGTTGATGCCCACCTTGGTGCTCTGCATGCCTGAAACGATGCCGTATGCACCAGGTTCGCCATAGATAATATGGACATAGTCAGATAAATAGTCTAAAAGCGTCATGTCGTGCTCTACTACCATCACGCTCTTGCCGGTTTCAGCCAGCTCTCTCATCACTTTGGCAACTGCGAGCCGCTGGTAAACATCGTTGTAAGAAGATGGCTCGTCAAAGAAATAATATTCAGCGTCCTTTGCTGCAGCGACTGCGACCGCGAGCCGCTGCAGCTCGCCTCCACTCAATTGCGAAATATCACGATCAAGTATGTTCTGCAACCCCAGCTGCATTATCAGCTTGTCGGCTACCTTGCGCTCGTCGTACTTGCTCAATAATTCCTTGGTTGTCCCCTTGAACGCTTTTGGAATAAGATAGACAAGCTGTGGCTTGATGCTTGCCCGCATCGTGCCATTTGCGATTTTTTCAAAATGCGATTTCATTTCAGTGCCCTGGTAATACTTCAAGACTTCATCCCACGAAATGTCATGATCGTACTTGCCAAGGTTGGGCTTCATGTTGCCAGACAGAACGTTGACGATAGTTGACTTGCCAATGCCGTTTCTGCCTACCAATCCTACAACTGCGCCTTTCTTTGGCGTTGGCAGGCGGTAGAATCTGAAAGAGTTAATGCCGTACTGGTGGATTTTATCGGTCGAAAGCTCTTTCGCCAGGTTGACGATTATAATCGCGTCAAAGGGGCATTTCTTTATGCAGATTCCGCAGCCCGTGCAGAGGTCCTCAGAGATGAGTGCCTTGTTGTCTTCAGGCCGCTGGACAATGCACGCGCCGCCGGTCTTGTTCACTGGGCAGTAGATAATGCACTCCAGCCCGCATTTCTTTGGCTGGCACAGCTCCTCATCAAGTACCGCTACTCGGTGCGTATTTTCTGCTTCAGAATTGCCCAATTACATGTAATTTTTGCAATAATGCATTATATAGATATGCCCTGAAGTTATGCGTCCTAATCAAAGTATCTTCTCATGAAATCGGACATTTTTAGCTTGCCTGCCACCTCAGCGTCGTAAATGTCTCGGTGCTTGTCTGAAAAATGCTTCAACGTGAGTCTTACCTCGTCTCCACAGATTTTGCACCTTGCCTTCCCAAACATGCAATAACGTTGGCCGCCTGCCCTTTTGAATCCTTTGGCTAATGCAGGGAGCAAGATTAAATTAGCCCTTTGGCAAATGTGTGGTAAGCCGGTCATAGCGGCAGGGTGCGACCCGGTCCCATTCCGAACCCGGAAGTCAAACCTGTCGTCGCTGCTGTGTTACTGATCTGCGTGAGCGGTCGGGAAGCAGCAGTGCTGGCATCTTTTACTTATCAACGTACTCACCCAAGTGTATACTCTTCACGAGCCTCCTGATGTTGTATGCTATTCTATCTATTGTTGTAAAGGCCGACGAAAGCCCGCCCGGCTCCCACGCCCGAGTCTCGATGATGCAACAATAATTTGCCACCTTGACTGTTATTCTTCTTACTTCTTCCTTCATGATGTAGCGCGCAAATTCCTCTGACAGTACCGTATCCTTGTCCAACATGTTTGCTATCACGCCTCCGCTCCATCCCATGCTAGTTACCTTGCCGTTATGGAGCTGGAAGTATGGCGCGGCGTCGAGTAGCTTGTGGGCATTGTCGTCGGCGTCAACTATAGAGTTGTTTTCTACAAGACAGTAGACGTTGTAAAACGGTCCCATCCGCATAACATCCTCTACACCGAGGAAGTCGACGTTGCCGCTCGCCAGCTTAAGGAAGCCGTCCCTGTTTGACAGCCAGCGCTCAAAGTACGGCCGCTTCATCGGATGCACGTCCAGCTCCATGCTGCCTATTCTGCAGCTAAAGCCTTGATCTTCCAAAGCATTCGCAAGTGCGCCGATCTGGAACACAGGCATACTTCTCACACTGCCTGCTTTTCGTCCTCCATCAAGAGTTTCACAAGCGTTCTGACACCAAAGCCCGTTGCGCCTTTGGGATTGTAGCTCTTCTCGTGCGTCCCGTCCTGAGTCCAAGCGGTCCCAGCTATGTCGATGTGCACCCAGGGCGCGCTGTTGGCGAAATTGGACAGGAACGCGGCAGCTGTTATTGCGCCGCCTGCTCTACCCCCGATGTTCTTGATGTCCGCATAGGTACTCTTAATCTGATCGTGGAATTCATCATAGAGTGGAAGCTCCCACATCTTTTCTCCGGTCTTTTCGGCAAGCTTGCGCATCCTGTCTGTCAATTGTTTGTTTGTCCCGACAATTGCGGCGACATTGGCGCCAAGGGCGATTATGGCGGCGCCGGTGAGCGTCGCAAGGTCAATTACCGCTTTTGGGGTATAGGTGGCTATCCCATAAGCAAGGGCGTCGGCAAGGATCATACGCCCTTCAGCATCAGTGTTGAGTACCTCGACTGTCTTGCCGTTGTACATCTTGATTATGTCTCCCGGTCGGTATGAAGTCGCAGAGGGCATGTTTTCAACTGAAGGTACGATGCCTACTACATTGACAGCGAGCTTCATTGACGCGACTGCGCGCATGACTGCAAGGACAGTGCAGCCGCCGCACTTGTCAAATTTCATTTCGTCCATCTTTTCTCCCGGTTTTATTGAAATCCCGCCGGTGTCAAATGTGACTGCTTTCCCCACAAGTAGGTATGGTTTTTGCTGCGGATCGGTGCTGCCATTGTACTCTAGGATTATCAATTTTGGTGGGTTGTTGCTTCCCTTGCCGACTGCCACAATGCCTCCCATACCCATGTTCTCCAGCTCATAGCGGTCAATTACCCGTGCCTTCATGCCGTGCTCCTGTGCAAGCGAGAGGGCTATGCTTGCAAGATGGGCTGGCGGGCAATCATTTGGCGGAAGGTTGCCGATGTCCCGGGCAAAGTTCACGGCTTCTGCGACGTGGCTTGCTTTGTCAGCGACTGATTGGAATTTTGGAGAATCGGAATTGATAAGTAAAGCAATTTCCTCGATCTTTGTTGACGGCTCTTTTGCTTCTTTGTACTTGTCAAAAGAATAGAGAGCAAGGGTCACTCCCTCTGTCATGGCCTCAACGAGTCCTTCATCAAGGTTTGAAAACTGCAAGATCGAAAACTCTTTTGTAGCCAGCTCTTTTGCTTTCTGAGCCGCCTTGCCGGCGCATATGCGCGCGCTCTCGTCTGTGAACTTGTCCTTCTTGCCAAGGCCAAGCAGCATTATCTTTTTCATTGGCC
Source organism: Nitrososphaera sp. (assembly GCA_036003785.1). Lineage (GTDB taxonomy): Archaea > Thermoproteota > Nitrososphaeria > Nitrososphaerales > Nitrososphaeraceae > Nitrososphaera. The sequence goes on along the minus strand of DASYSB010000036.1, from coordinate 22,229 downwards.
CTTTTCCCAGAGTATATACTAGGATCGACGAGCCAAAAGTTCCTTGGAATTCCTTGTTTTGCAATGTCTCCTTTATTGAAGCAAACACGACTGGGTCGAGCTCCTTTGATTGGATAAAGTCCAGCTCGCCTTCAAATACGCCTATCACGAGAAGAGAAGTCTGCCTCTGGTCTATCTTAGCTTTTTCGACTTTGACCTGCACCATGATAAAAGACAAAACGGGCAACTTTATTTTAAACTATTCAAAAGGAACTCTGGCGCCGTGGCTGAGCATTGTTACCAGCCTTTTGAACACGTTGGTCGGCATGTAGCACGATTTTGAGGTGCCTCCATATTCGCATGTCGCGGAAATATCGCTGGCCTCGCCGCTCCTGAACATGCCTACAATGATCTCGCGCACAACAGGCAGCAGTCCCGAACGCGCGCCGTGCGCCCCGTTTCTGTTGACAAGCCAGAACATTTTTGTCGCATCGTAAAAGGGCGGAAAGATCATCTCCTTTGCTTTCTTTGCCTCCTGCGAATAGTAGTGTCCGGCAATCCTTATCCAGCGCCGCGAAAGCATGCTTGCAGCCTTCGCGAACTTGGCGCATGAGTAGCATTTATCGTCGTAGATGAGAAGCGGCCGCTTGAAAAGCGACGATAGCGACACATGTAATATTACCTCGCCGATCTTTTAAAGCTTGGGCGGAGAAATTACAGAGCTATGTTTTTATTTTCCTGTAAAGAGCTTTTTCTTATCTTGCAGTTTACGCGGGATGATAAACATGGGCTTTAGCATGCGTTATCTCGACCTGAAGAGGAGGATCAGGGACGTGCGCATGTGGGCGATACAAGGCATCGCGGAGGCCGGCTCGGGCCACCCAGGGGCTTCGTTCTCTGCAGCCGAGATAATGGGCACCCTGTATTTCCGGACGATGAAGCACGACCCTTCAAACCCTGCTTGGGAAGACCGCGACTATTTCATTAATTCAAAGGCCCACTCTGCCCCCGGCTTTTATTCGACGCTTGCAGTTGCCGGCTACTTTCCGCCGGAGGAAATCAGAACCCTGCGAAAGCTCGGGTCCCGCCTTCAGGGCCATCCAGTCAGGTACTCTGAGCAGCAAAAGCACCACAGCGTGCCAGGAGTTGAATACTCTGGAGGTTCTGAGGGCATCGGGCTTTCAGTCGGGATTGGTATCGCGCTTGCCAAAAAACTTGACAGGGAAAAGACAAAGATGAACAAAGTCTACGTCCTGATTGGCGACGGCGAATCAAATGAGGGCCAGATCTGGGAGGCTTCGATGGCTGCAGGCAAATTCAAGCTCGACAATTTGGTTGCAATTCTAGATCGCAACCGCATTCAGCAGGACGGCTTTACCGAAGACATCATGCCCCTCGATCCGACAAAGGACAAGTGGGCGGCTTTCAACTGGCAGGTCTTTGAAGTCGACGGCCACAAGGTGGAGCAAATAGTCGACGCGCTGTACAAGGCCGCGCGCGTGCACGACAAGCCCGTAATGATTGTAGCCAACACGATCAAGGGTAACGGTATACGTCACATGGCAAACAACCCCCAATGGCACGGCAAGGCGCCTCCAAAGAGGCAAACCGAAGTATTACTCGAAGAGCTTGAGAGCGAATGCCTTATCGCGCCTTCGATAATCGCCGGCGAACGGGAGAACTACGAAGACAAGATTAGGAAGGTTGAACGCGAGGGAGTCGACATGATCCATCTTGATGTGATGGACGGCCGGTTCGTCCCAAACACGACGTTTTTCGCTGACACCATCAAAAAGTTAAGGCCCTCTACCAGCCTTCCTTTTGACGCACACTTGATGATTGAAAAACCGCTAGAACAGATACAAGAATACATCGACGCAAGGTGCGACATTATCACCGTGCATGCTGAAGCCTGCACTGAAAATGAATTCAAAGAAATTCAAGAACGGCTCATAAACGCCGGCATCAGCCCTGGCATCGCAATCAACCCGGGAACTGATATGCCAAAGTGGCTCTATCGCTGTTTGCATGACCTTGATGTCATCATCGTGATGTCGGTCAACCCCGGCTTTGCGGGCCAGAAATTCATGCCTGAAGTGCTGCCAAAAATGATGGCAGTTAACAAGGAGCTAATGGCACACGGCTTTAGAGGCTACATCGAGGCCGACGGAGGCATTGACGCCACGACGCTCCACCAGGCCTACGACGCCGGTGCTAGGATTTTTGTTGCCGGTGCTGCAGTTTATGGTGGCGGCGACATACATGGCTCGGTCATACAGTTGAGGCACAAGGCAGCAGTGGCACTTGAGAAAAGGCTTCTCAACCATTCGACTCAGCTCAACGTAAGGTCTGACTGGATGAAAGCCCGTAAACATATATTGATTCCATACGCAAATGAGCTTGGGATAGAGGAAGAGCTCCATGCTATTAAGTAGCGAGAAGAAAACCGCGGACATGAGGAGCGCGTATGGTGATACTCTTGTGGAGCTCGGAAGGGACGATCCCCGCATTGTGTGCGTCGGTGGCGATACAACCGATTCTCTCAAGACAAAGAAATTTGGCGACAAGTACCCTGATCGATTGTTCAACGTCGGGATCGCAGAGGCCAACTTAGTCTCTGTGGCAGCCGGTCTCTCAATAGCCGGCAAGATTGCATTCGCCAGCACCTACGCCGCGTTTATTCCTGGCAGATGTGTAGACCAGATCCGTAACGCAATTTGCTATCCAAGCCTAAACGTAAAACTAGTTGTTTCCCACGCCGGTCTCACTGTCGGGCCTGACGGCGCCTCTCACCAGCAGATAGAGGACATTGCAAGTATGAGGACGATCCCAAACATGAAGGTAATTGTACCGGCAGATGCCGTCGCAGTCAAGCACCTGATTAGAACAATAGCGCGCACACCTGGCCCGTTCTACTTGCGACTTGCAAGGCCCTCAAGCGAGGTGATATATGCCGACAACGCCGAGTCGTTTTTGATTGGCAGAGGCAACGTTCTTGAAGAAGGGTCTGACGCGACAATCATAGCGTGTGGCCTGATGGTTGTGAGGGCGATTGAAGCTGCAATGGAGCTTAAAAGAAAGGGCGTTTCATGTAGGGTGGTGGACATGTTTTCGATAAAGCCTATTGACAATGAGCTCGTGGCCAAGTGTGCCAAGGAGACCGGCGCCATAGCGACGGCAGAAGAACACAACATTCTTGGTGGCCTTGGTGGAGCCGTGTCGGAAGTTACTGCCGAAACCTATCCCGTGCCGGTCAAGCGCGTGGGCGTGCGCGATACGTTTGGCGAGTCTGCCCGTGACGAGGAAATAGAAACGCTGCTCGAGCTATACGGGCTGACCGCAACAGAAATAGCAAAGGCAGTGCTTGATGCAAGGAGTAGGATCAGGAAAAAATGAAGATCTTCCTCGACACAGCAAGCATTGAATCAATCAAGAAGTACAACGATATGGGTTTGGTAGATGGCATCACGACCAATCCCACTCTGCTATCAAAAGAGAAGGGCAACCCTGCAGACATTATGCGCCAGATTGTTAAGATAGTTAATGGGCCGGTGAGCCTTGAGGTTGTTGGCACCACCACTGCTGAAATGATCGAAGAGGCCCATAGGCTCAAGAAATACGGCCCAAACGTTGTGGTCAAGATCCCAATGATCTCTGACGGCTTAAGAGCTGTCAAGAAATTAAAAGAGGCAGGGATCCAAACAAACGTCACTCTGATATTTTCAGCAAACCAGGCAATTCTGGCAGCCAAAGCTGGCGCCGCTTATGTCAGCCCCTTCATTGGCAGGCTGGATGACGCGGGGCAAGAAGGCATGGCAGTCATCAGGGAGATAGTACCTATTTTCGAGAACTATGAGTTTGACACAAAAGTGCTTGTCGCGAGCGTTCGTCATCCTCTGCACGTAATCGACGCGGGCAAGATCGGTGCCCACGTAGTTACACTTCCGCCAGACATACTGGGAAAGATGATTGCACACCCGCTGACCGACAAGGGACTTTCTACTTTCCTGAGCGACTGGGAAAAGGTCAAGAAGGAAAACCCTAATCTGGTCATCTAGGTGCGCAGCAACTTGATCACTCTTTTTGGGATGTCCTGCAGCCTACTGACAGAGATCGCCTTTTCGTAGTTGAGGTACTTCAGGTTTTGGCCAATGCCCACAGAGTCGTTGATGTTCCTACCCACCCCTATCGCCACCATCCGGATTCCCATCTTCCTGTACGTGAGCACCATGGTCCTGACCGAGTCAAAGTCAGACGGCTCGCCGTCTGTCAGAGTGACAAGAATGTCAGGCTTGAATGATTTCAGTACAGGCTCTAGGAGGCCGTAGACCTCCGCTAAGGGTGTGCCGCCACTCGCTCTTATCTGCACAAGACGCCGGGCACTCACTACGGACCACTTGATATTTGGCGGCTTGATAACCCAGCATTTTACTTGTCGCTTGTCCGTGCTAAATGCATAGACCGCGAATTTTATCCCAAGATAGTGCAGCCCCTCACAAAGTGCGATCGTCGCCTGCTTGTATTCCAGCTCAACATCGGCGATACTACTTGAATGGTCCAGAAGGATCGCAACCTTTGTCTTGATCGAGAACTTGAAATCGGTAAGGAAGCTTTTGGGCAGCGCCTCGATATAGCTTTCCACATCAAATTCGTCACCGGTTTCATCGTGCCGCTCGACCCACCCGGTCTTCCAGTCCCGGAAGGCAGCCTTAACTTTCCGTATCAGATCGATGTCGTAGATCTGGGTTTCATCGACGTCCATCTTTTCTGGCACGCTCAACCCAAAGTCCTCAAGGGATTCGTAGCCCTTGTTCTCAGTCTTTTTGCTTTCCTTGACAAGGGTCTCGAACTCACGTAGGACGTCGTGGCCTTCATAGATCTCTTTCGTCTTTTCTTCCATGTTTTCTTTCTTGCGCCGCATCTTGACCACCTTTTCTACCTGCTTGAGCAGGTCACTCTGGTTGAGCGACGCGCCAACCCTTGTCCTTGGCGCCAGAACAGGGATTGAAACAAGTGGGTCGAGCTCGAGTATCTTGATCAATTTTGGGATCTGTTGTTCCACCCATTCGGTGCTGTAGTTGTTGTCTATTGCTCCCCTTATGATCTCATTTGCATAGTCTGTTGCCCTTTTCACCTTGTCAAACTCGCTTCCGAAAAGCTCGCCCTTCAGGTAGCCTGTTAGGAAGTACTGCGAAAAAGCCTCCGCTATCTTGTACCGCCCATAGATTGAGTTGAGCAATTGGCGCGACATCCAGGAAATACCTTCATTGAAGACCAGCTCGCTGCCCATCCCTTCCCATTCCCGTAGGCCGAGAATCTCTATACGCTTTGTCTCAAGGGTGTTGAGTATAAAGCCAAAGGCGTGCTCATAGCTCAGCACCTTTGTGGAATGCTTCATCCTAGTAGATTCGTACCAGAGTGCAACGCGCCACTGCCTGTATTTCTGAAAGTCGGTACCCGGATAGTAATTGAGTAGCGGAAGTGTTATCTGATTCTTGTCCGGTTTGGCCGTCGGAACCTTGTCCGGCATCAAAATGATGACCACCCTGTTGTTGCCTGACCACCTCCTGGCCAGAAAAGTTGCAATTTCAAGGAGTACATCGTTTCGCATTATAGAGCTGACAATTTTGGCAGCTGCCATTATCTGTCGCCAAAGATCGACGTTATCATGTCCATTACTTTCTGGTACTCGACCTGTCCCCACTGATCGTACGCGTTTGCATAGACGACTTCGGCCGCTCGGCGGGCGGAAAGTCCAGTGTTGAGCATCTTGGCAAACGCTATTGTTTCGCGCAGGGATGGGCTGTAGTACAACTCTTCTACAGCAGCTGCTTCGCGTAGGTTCTTGGCCAGCTGGATTGCGTGCTTGACATCCTTGATGTTCGACTCGTCTATAGTTACGTGTCGCCGGACGATGTCAAGCTCGACTTCCTCTGGCGGGTATTCAAGCCTCATCCTAACCGGGAACCTGCTCAGTAGTTGCGGCGGCAGCTCCTTTGTGCCAACATGTGATAATGGGTTGATTGTGGCTATCACGAACCAATCGTCGGTAGCTTTTATGATCTGGCCTTCAGCTTCCTTGAGCACTAGCTGGCGCCTGTCGTCGAGCGCCTCGTCAAGCCTGAGAAGCACATCCGCTTCGGCGGCGTTCAGCTCGTCGAGATAAAGTATTGTGCCGCTGCGCATCGACTTTACCAGCACACCTTCGACGAAGCTTATCTCGCCCTTGTCAAGTGTCCTCGACCCCACCAGGTGCGACTCCCTTGTTCGGAGGGAAAAGTTGACGGAATCTAGTTCCTTTTTCATATCGAAAGCAAATTTCCTCACAAGCGTAGTCTTGCCGGTGCCCTTGGGGCCAATTATCAGGACAAAGAGACCTGTTTTGCGAGCTTTTTCAAGTATTTCGATGGCGTTGTTCCAGTCAAGGTAAATTATTCCCTCCTGGCTGCCAAATTTGCTAGTTGCTGGCGATTCCATCTACTTTTATAGCAACCTTAACAGTATTTGAGCGTTAAGTAGCAGCCCACGGGTTTTGTAAAAAATGAGTTGGCCCGCTCCCATAAGGCTCGATCTCAGAACGGATGCCCGAAACCGAACCTAGAATCCCTAGAATCTTTAAGACATGGGAAATAGGTAAAATCGTACTACATACTGCAATTTATTGACCGGATAGGTCAAATCTCTGACAAGAGACGCTAACTCATGAGTTCAGATCATGTTGAATTGCATTGGTACGTATGCAAAATATGTCATTCAGTATTTCTATTTGCAAGGGACCTCGAAGAGCACGCTAAGAATTCTAAACATAGGCAATAGGAATCACAAAGCCAGTTAGATTATTTTGTGGGTCCAGCCTCAGCTAGGTGTGACAGTTACCGTCGCGGTGTCAGATATGGATCCTGACGTAACGGTTATTGAACCTGTTATGTTCGCGATAACAACAGGCGCTGCCTTAAATTCAACTACAGAGCCTGAGTTGCTTTCTAGCGACCCAATTAAGATTGATAGAGAGTTTAAGGTCCAGGTAAATGTCGCGCCAGAAATTACATTGCCAAATGCGTCTTGGGCTTTGGCTTTGAAATCCAATTGATCCCCTTGAGCAACCGAGACCGAATGTGGAGTGATTATGACTTTGGCTTTACTTGAAGGGACCACTTCAAAGCTGTTACTTGTGCTGCTTTTCTCCGAATCAGAAATGGTGATTGTAGCACCAGTCTTTGCATTGTATAATGTAATTTGGAATGTGTGCTGGCCTTCATCATCTGAATTAAATGTGTATGGACTAGGCGATAGTTCGCTGGCATTTCCAGCAGGACTTGTACCGTCATTTGTTGATAGTAGTACTGTCCCGTTGTAATCTGTTATGATGTTCCCAAATAAGTCCATTGCCTTCGCCATCATTGAGAAATCATCCCCTGCGGTCTGTTGATGTCCAATTTCGCTGATCTGGAAATGATCTATATCTCCAGCCTTTACGTCAATGGCATTGCTTGTGCCTTTCTTGCTTGGTGTTTTCTCATCCTCCACCGTGATTTTTACATTGTCCGATGCCTTTGTAATCTTGACATTGCCTGTCCAAACGCCGTTTGAAAAGCCATTATCAGTGACAATGGTAATTGTTCCCGTAGTGTCGGAAAGCTTTATCGGACCAGAGTAAGATGTAATGGTCACACCTGTTGTTCCTACAGCCATCAAAGTTAGGGAAAATGGAGAACCTGCCTTCTCTTGGCCGACTATCTCACTAATTACAAAGTGGTCAAGCAATTGCGATGTGATTGGTTGTATTGTTATTCTTGAATCATCATCTATAGTTCCAACCCTTGCAGTCAAAGTAACATTGGTTTCGGTAATTACGATTGACGAAGCAGTAAAGTTGGCATGGTTGCCACTTGTTGCGATGGAACCGAAGTCAGACGATGAGAGCGACCATGTAAAGGTAAGTCCTGATGGCAATATTTCATTGCCAAACTTGTCTAACCCCTCTGCAGTAAAGCTAGCCTTCTGAGCGGGCTGTATCGTCACGGCTGACGGAGTAAGGTCTATTTTTGCAAGAGAGCCAGGTACGACATTAAATGTGTTGCTTGTACCCTTTTTGGTTGGATTGGATACATCTTTGGCAGTAATTTTCACATCTGACGCTGCCTTCGTGATATTTACATTTCCAGTCCATATCCCATCTGAAAATCCGCTGCTTACGGTCATGTTGAGACTTGCAGTCGTGTCGGTTAAGCTCATCGGTCCGCCGTATGTTTTGATAGTGTCCCCGGTCGCATTGACAGCCTTAAGAGTAATCTGGAAGAGCGATCCTGCTGTCTTGGGGTTGGATATATTTTCAATCTCAAAGTGGTCGAGGGATTGTATTTTAGGAGTAATGGTAATTTTTGATGTGTCCTTTAAGGTTCCCCCTTCTATCGTTGCTGTAAGGGTCACGTTAGCTTCGCTAGTAATTGCGGATGACGCCGTAAAGTCTGCTACATTACCACTCGTAGAAATGGATCCAAGACTTGACGAGGATAGCGACCAGGAGAAGGACTGACCAGATATTTCGTTGCCAAACTTGTCTAACCCCTCTGCAGTAAAGCTAGCCTTCTGAGCGGGCTGTATCGTCACGGCTGACGGAGTAAGGTCTATTTTTGCAAGAGAGCCAGGTACGACATTAAATGTGTTGCTTGTGCCTTTCTTTTTGGTCGCAATGTCGCTAAAAGTCAGCTTGTCTGAAGTCATGCTTTTGGTAATGTTGAGGTTGCCCTTGAACACACCATCACTGAAGCTTGAAGTTGTTTCAGGCATAACCGTTTGTGAGAGGTCTGAGATACGCGCCTTGCCATCATAAGTCTTCAATGTTTTGCCATCAGAAGTAACTGCAGTTACAGTTACGTTGAAGAGTTTTCCAGCAGTAACTGGCGATCCAATGGTGCTCACTACGAAATGGTCAAGCTTGGAATTAGGAGCTGATGTTGTTTCGCCGAGATCAATCAGCTCTCCTATTAGTCTGAAAATTCTGATATCTGGTCCTAACTTTGCTGCTGGTGCCACGACAAAGCTCCATACTCCTTCTTCTTCGTCTTCTCCAGAAGGCAGTAGAAGAGCTCTCAAGTGAAACTTTTTCTCTGATTCGTCGTCAACATTGACTGCTACCCCTGCAATATGGATTATCCCTCTGAAGAAGTGTTTACTTGGGTTCTTGAAGAATATGATAATACCATGGCCGTCGGTTATTTCAAATTCATCGTCGGTTAGCATGATTGTTCCATCTACGCTTACTCTGATGTGATTACCTTCTAGCCGGGATGTTGACGCTTCTAATTCTATCGAAACATCATCAGATCGCTTGCTATCGCTGCCCTTGCTGCCTTTTTGAACGGCAACCCCTCCTTCAGCTTCCAAGATAAAATCGGTAGGGAATGAATTGGTATCTTCGTTTTTAGATTTAGATTGTTTTTCATTACTATCATCTTCGTCTTCTTCAATCGCTACGCTCCCTCCATCATGTTTTGCTTTGATTTTTAGATTCTTTGCATGACCATTATTTTTTCCGTTATCCCTTCCATGATTATTATCTGAATCCTTTTCATCCTCATTGTCGTCATCATCATCAAGTGTGACTGCAGTTGATGACAATGGTAAACCTCTAGCAAGAATTGGTAAATTCGAGATGGAAGAAGCGGCGTAAGCGTTAGAAAATACAGAAAATGTAAGGGTGACTCCTAAGAAAATAGCTAGCAGTAGGGAGTGTTTAGCCCTAAGAATATCATGCATGATTTCTCGTGATGTGGCCGATTAAAATATGATGCGTATTCTCCCCCTAGAATCAGGCTCTATGTCGCTTCAATACAGAAAAGGCTCGCGGTAATACAACGATTCTAATGATGCCCAATTTAGGCTACTATTTCCCAAAGTTTCCACAATCGGATATCTCTTCCGCTATATTTATTTCTAAATTCAGTATTCGCATGCTGTGAGAAGAATCTGAGATCATTAGCCTTAGTTTTAATAATTTTAGCATCTATACTGCTTTCGCTTCCGCCGCATGCCAAAGCCCAAGATGGTTCGCAGTCAAAGAATTTTAAGACGTACGAGGTCACGTATGAAGATCACACATTTGCGGTAAAGGCTGCAATGCCTAGTGACGGGTCGGTAGATGGGATCGAAGTATATCCTGAATACGGCAGCATACTTCTTACACTTGACGTGGGCTCGCAAAGTGGACAAGGTGAACTTGCGATTATCTTGCCAAGAGGCCTGATCGACTCGAAGGAAGGAGGTGTTGATTCTGAATTTCTTGTTATAGTTGATGGTGAAGATGTAGAATATGAAGAAACACAGACGACTGGAACAGAAAGGGTTCTCACTTTCCCACTTCCAGAAGACGCATTTGAAGTGGAGATATTTGGAACCCAAGTGGTACCAGAGTTCCCCCTCGCAATAGTTACAATTGCCAGTTCAGCAATGATAGGCTTGGTGCTCATATTTCAGAGGATAAGACGCATTAGGTTTTCGCTTTAATCTACAACATACCAAATATGCCTACCAACGTTGCGTGCGTGAATGAGTGCAGTCATGCTTATTAGACATTATCTCAATGGGTGAAGAAATGAAATAACACTCCATACCTAGCAGAGACTATTCTCATTTTACAATTAGCAGAATTCGAGTACCTTATTTACAGGCAGGATGTACAGTTTGTGTGCCTTTGAAATACTTCTGCGAAAACTGTGGTACCAAGATGGATAACCTACAGGCTTTTAGGGATGGAAGCGAAGTGCCCCTTACATTCTCGTGCCCGCTTTGTGGCTATAACAACGGAAAAGGTATCCGAAGGGCTCATCTGGAAGGGATCATGAAGAAGTCGGGATTAGAAGGCAAGATTGTCGACTGAATAATTTATTATAGATCTCTGCAAAAAATGCAATCCTTGATTAATTTCTGTTCAAACATCTTATTCTTTGCCGCCACCACAAGAAACATGCTCGCTTTGATGTCAGAATGGCCTTTCAGTAAATACTTTGCCGCAATGATCACAGTACCACCAATCTGATTCCTCCGATACTTTTGTCATGTCATGCTTACAGGTTGGACACTGTACTTTTGCAGTTTTTCCTTTTGACACGGGTTCCAAGTATGTTATTTCGTTAAAATCAATTTAATAAAGGCGTCAGTGTAGGCGCCTTTTACACTGAGATATCATTGGTCAATGAGACTCTTATCTGTGCACTGATAGATCGCGAGGTCTACTCACTGGCAAATGCGATAATATTCGCTAGAATTTCAGCTTATTATGGAGAATAAAAAGTCTCTTCCAATTCGCATCTCTCGGTCTTGTTCTGAGTTGCATATTGCAGCAGGGACAACGAAGGCTATGACACTTTAGATATTTTTCACACTCGCTACAATATTTTAACTCCAAACTGTAAATGCTCTGATTCGGTGGTCGACGCGTTTTGAACGAGATTTGTCCACAACGATCTTTACAGACGCTGGCCAATCGTATCTCAACAACCCTATACTCAGATTTATCTCAAGTTGGTAATAGGCATGTATGGAAAAAAATGCAAGATTGTATATCATACGGCATACTGACCGTTACGTTTCTAAAAAAACTGTATTAAAATTATAGACTACAATTATCTTCTGGTAACCGTTTTATCTAGGCTGAAACAACTGAGATTTTCTGACTTGCGGTATCTACTGGTTGGATTAGATACGGTTTGTTTCCATCTTTTGAAGATATTTCTTAATGTGCATGCGACACATGACCTTTTGCTATCTCATTGCGCGGCTACGCCTTTCGACTCTTGCGTCAATGCGGGAAAGACTATTGTAAACGTGGCTCCCCGATCATTGTTATCCGCTCTGATCTGGCCGGCATGACCTTCTATTATTGCTTTAGTTATGAACAGACCTAGGCCTGTGCCATGCTTATTCCGGCCGTCTATATCCTTTGCGACGAATTTGCCGAAAAGCCTTGGAAGGATTTCAGGAGGAATCCCGTTTCCTTCATTACTGATTCTGATTTCCAGCTTGTCAGAATCTTTCAACTTTGAACAGTTTACAGTAATGTTGCCAGCTTTGGTAAATTTGATGGCATTATCCAATATGTTTGAAAATGCCTGCCTCAGCCTTTCCGTGTCACCTTTTAAAAACCCATCTATTGGCGATAAATCTGCAGTTATGGACACTCCTGCAGGGACTACAGGTGAAAAACTCTGAATGACCCCTTCAATCACGTCATTGATGTAAACGTCTTCCATTTTGCAGATCATTTTGCCGCCCTCTATTTGGCTCACGTCAAGGATATCGTCAGCAAGCCGCTTTAGCCTTCTAGATTCTTCCAATATCTTTTGCAGCGCGAGCGGGGTTCCAACCTTCCCTTTTAATGCGAGCTCTGCAAATCCCAGGATCGGCTGGATCGGAGTCCTGAGCTCATGAGAAGCCACCATGATGAATTCATTCTGCATCTTGTCCTTCTCTCGTAGTTCACCCTTCATCCTTTCAAAATTAGCTGCTAGGTCACCAAATTCGTCATTTGATACTTTCATGAGTTTAGCTTCGTAGTTGCCCTTTGCAAGCTCCATAACAGAACTCTTTAGTTGCATTAGCGGCTTTGATATCCTGTAGGAAACTAGCGAGCCTAGGCCGGTCGCGAACATCACTGATGAAGCAAGTACTACCAGAATAAGAGCAAATAATGACCTTTCCATGTCGTCCACTCTTACAGTGAGCACCTGGTTATGGGCAAGTTCTGAATTGAGATTCTCGTCTATTGTTGATTCAAATTTTTCCTGTGAGTGCTCAAGATTCTCCCGCGTTTCGTGTATTTCATCTCTATTAGCTGTTTCTGCCAACACAAGATCTATTAACGCGTTTGAATTTGATGCAAAGACATTCCAGTTGGCCATTATGAGAGGATCTGGTCCAATAGAACCGCCATTTGGCAAAGCTCGACTGTATACACCATACGTAACAGCAAAATCATCCTGTGCCTCTCTCATTTCCTCAATGTACTCAGGCAGCTCTTCTTGATTATCTTCCACTGTAGATTCTACCGCCCGTGCATAGACAACAAGCGAGTCGATTTTCATCTGATGAAGGGCGTTAATTCGGGACACTGACTCGTCGTTTAGCTCATGAAATGAATCGGCAACATTTCTGCCGGCATCGTAAACTGCGACAACCATTATTCCAACAAATAGAGAGATTACAAGAAATGTTGCAATTAATTTTTTCCTTATCGTAATCATTCAATGTCCCTCTAAGGGCTCTTCACGATTTGTTTACCGTTCATTATAATGGGTTGTTGCGTGTCATCAATGGAACATACATTTTGTTGTGAATTGGGCGGCTACCATATCTTCCGTTAGATGGCATCAAGAGACCATGGATTCTCAATCACAGAAAGGTCTTGGCTTTGAATGCTCTCACCAGCAATCTTTGCCCTGACGAGCCGCCTTACGAGCTTGCCGGTCCTAGTTTTTGGAAGCTCTGAGACTACTCTTACTTCTTCGGGCCGGGCAAATTTTCCTATTGAATCTTCAACCATTCTGATAATCTCATCTGTCAAGTTAGTATCAGCCGGGAGGCCGTCCTTGACTACGACGAATAGCATTATTGCCTCGCCCTTTATCTCATCCGGCCTTCCGATAACGAGCACCTCTGCAACCGCAGGATGGGACGAGGCAGCTGCCTCAACTTCTGCAGTCCCGATCCTATGGCCCGCGACCTTTATCACATCATCAGCGCGTCCGCGCATAAACCACAAACCGTCAGAATCGACAAGTACGATGTCACCATGATACCAAACATCTTTGTACTTTGACCAATAGATGTCAATGAACCCGCCGGCATCATTTACGAGCCCACGGGTCATAGACGGCCATGGCTTCTTGATCACAAGATAGCCTTCGCTTACCTTCTTTCCAGAGTCGTCAAGAACATCGGCATCGAACCCAGGGATCGGAGATCCTACTGTGCACGGCTTGAGCGCCATCACGGGTAGCGCGCTCAGTATTGCACCCCCCACCTCGGTGCCGCCCGACAGATTGATAACAGGGCAGCGCTTCTTGCCTACATTTTGAAAATACCACGTCCATGCCTCGACGTTTAGAGGCTCGCCGGTAGCAGCCAGGATCCGCAATGATGAAAAATGATGATTGGTTGTCTGCACATTGTTTTTCATGAAAAGTCTGATGGCGGTAGGGGCTGCACCGAATATGCTGACCTTGTGTTCTTCAATGAGCTTGCACCATGCATCAGCTTCAGGGTAGTCCAGCGCGTCTTCATAGACGAGTGCAGTCGCGCCTACTATTGGACTACCATAAACCATCCACACTTGACCCGTTATCCAGCCAATGTCCGCGTACCAGAACAGGATATCATCAGGCTTCATGTCAATCAAGTAGGCTGCCTGCTGTGCCGCAACAACTGTAAAGCCGCCGTGCACCTGAAGCGTGCCTTTCGGCTTGCCGGTCGTGCCAGATGTATACAGGATGAAGAGCGGGTCTTCCGCGTCCATCACTTCAGTCTCGGCCTTGGCAGCATTTCTTACAAGATCGTTATAGTCGCGGCTGACATTGATTATGCTAGAAACTGTTGTGCCACGTACTCCCATTTGCCACTGGCTTGCAAGGTCGATCTGTTTGCCGCGCCGCCTAAAAGCATTGGTTGTGATCAAAAGCTTTGCCTTTGAGTCTAGAAGCCCAGAGTGAAGTGCCTGCCCAGAAAAGCCGGAAAAGATTGTAGTGTGAACAGCCCCGATCTTGGAACATGCAAAAATGGCATACAATGACTCTGGGATCATGGGAAGATAGATTGCAACGACATCGCCCTTCTTGATGCCGGCAGCCGCGAGCGCACCACCAAGCCTGCTGACCTGCTCGTCAAGCTCCCGATAGGTAATCTTTTTGGAGCCAAATTCGTTCGCAAAAATGAACGCGATCTTATCAGGCTGCTTTCTTGCGTGCCTGTCAATCGCATTGCTGACAATGTTGCACTTGCCATTTATGAACCACTTTGTCCAAGGGATGCCTGCAGATGAATCATAAGTTGTGTCATATTTTCGGAACCATTCCAAGCCAAGGTCCTCATTTACCGCGTCCCAGTACCAACCGATGTCTCTATTCGCCCTTTCCACCAGCTGTCGCCAGTCAGAAATGCCGTGCTTTTTCATAAAGCGTGAAATATTGCATTGGGCCATCTGGCTGCCCGGCACAAATGCAAACCTCTCTGTCACAAACGAACTTTGGCAGGACGATTAATATTTGCAACTAACTCGCGGTGTTGACAGGTCAGGTCCGGCAGATACTGCGAAAATTATTAAATCCTAACGTTGCAGCTAGCACGTTAGCCTTGGTTGTGGAGGAAGTCCGCTATGACTTTGAGGAGTTTCCCCGTTATGCCGATGACTTTGTCAGAGACCTTATCAAGCTCATGATAATCTCCAAAATGAACGCGACGGTCAAAATTCCGGCCTCTGCAAACTATTTCCTACGTCTAGTTTCCCAGATCGATGGCTGTGAGGCATATATTGTAAAATACGGCCAGCCACTTCTGTATGCCAAATACCACGGGATGGAGTTCACAGACCAGAAGGTGACATCGCAGTTTGTCAGGTCGAAGGATCACGTAGTAGACGTTACGATGGAGTCGGTGTTTGGCGACTTTGTAAAGAGGTTTGACAACCTCGCATCGGCCACAAAGAGCAAGGTAAAATGGGGGGTGCCAAAGGAAAAGGAGGACAATCCAGATCCGCTTTTCGCATTAATTGATTCATTTGTAGCCGCGGTAGTCAGGCTGTCGTCACTTGACCCGGCTAGCGAAGACAGCCTCGTTGACAAGAGATTTGGAATACGGAACGCGAGCATGGCGAAGAAATCAATTCACATCGAGTTTATGGTAAACGGGCACCTGAATATTCTGGAATTGAACCCTGAAAAAAAGCGAAAAGAAGACGCGGTCAAGGTTCTTTTTGCAAAGTCAGAGGTTGCGAAAGCGATAGCCGCATTGACAAAGCAAACTTGAAGATTTGCTGTCACCGGCTTGTCATATTTGTGGGAAGGCCTGTAGAGCGCTGTAAGAAGAAGTGATGTGCACCAAAAAGACACACTAATAGTGTGTCTCAGTCGAGGTGCATTTCCTCATCTCGCTGAATAGGCGATCGGCGCAGGTTAGTGTCATCACTCCCTTGCAGCTGGTATGACGCAATTAAAAAGATTACTTGTTTTCCTGGACTTGCTTGCCTCTTTCAGTCGGCACTATTTTCAGCCTACCACCGGAAAGTTCTTTCTTCAGCTGCTTGCCCTTGAACATCCTGTCAAGAAAAATTGCAAGAGCGGCAATTTCAGAGTGGGGCTGGTTGCCAATGGCTATGTTATAGTCGGCAAGATTGTACGCTTCCCGTGGAACTTTTTCCGCGCCAATAATCACCAGAACTTTGCTTTCCTTACGCAACCGATCAACAGTGTTGTCGATGTTGATGCCGTACATTGTGAGGTGTGCCACTTTGCCACCCTCTTTTTTCCAAGCTTTGACAAGGGCCTTCCAATCCTGTATAACTTTGACGTCGAATTCTCCGCCCCACCTCTTGACGACGCTTGCAACTGTGTCGCTGACTGACTGGTCGATGCCTGTCATGTATATCCTGTCCGCGCCAAAGACCCTTGCCACAAGCGCGGCATGTGTAGTCACCCTGTCGTCGCGCACAAGCCTGTGGCCGATCCTTAACACCGAGACTTTCATGTTTGCTCTTCTTCCAAATATTCTTCTACTTTGGAGTCCCTTCCTTTTTCAGTTCCAAACAGCATTGATCTCACTAAATTCTTCAGCTGGTTAACGTTGTAGCCGGTCTTGGCCGAAATCGGTAGCACGCGCTTGCTGTCCAAGACGTTAAGCTGACCGGCCTTGTCAAACGCGTCCTCCGCAGTTGTCAAGTCGACCTTGTTAAGAACATAAACTATTTTCGTTTCTGGCACCTTAAACTTGTTTATAACGTCAAGCGAGCTGTCGAACTTTCTGGCAATCTCATCTATGGGATCGCTGACGTCAAGCACAAGGAGCACGAGGCTCGCGTATGTGAGCTCGTCAAGCGTTGATTTGAACGCGTCGATCATGTACGCCGGCAGCTTGTTGATAAACCCGACCGTGTCGCTGAGTAGAACTTTCTTGTCCTTCAGGTCGATTGCACGTGTGAACGTGGACAGCGTAGTAAAGACATGTTTATCTGTAGACTTCGTCTCGCCTGTAAGCGTGTTGAACAGCGTGGTCTTGCCTGCAGACGTATAGCCTGCTAGGGAAAGAGTGGGAAGACCCTCCCTTGTCCGCTGATTCCTGTGCAGCTGACGCCTCGTCTCCTCGCTTTTCAGTTTTTTCTTCAGCACCGCAGCCCGCCTCTTGATATCTAGATAGTAGACGTCTGCTTCGTACTTGCCAAGTCCGTAGAACCCTGGCTGCTCTCCGGCCCTTGCAAGCCTGACTTTTTCCCGCGCCCTTGCCATGTCGTAGCGCAATTGCGCAAGCTTGATCTGGATATGCGACTCGGTAGTGCTTGCGCGGCGCTCGAAAATCTCCAAGATAAGTCGCTCCCTGTCCACTATTTCCACTTTGCACAGGCTGGCTAGATTGTACATCTGGGTCGGCTTGATCATTTCGTCAAATATGATAGCATTCGGTCTGAGCTCTTGGACAAGCTCTTTCACTTCTTCCGCCTTGCCATGCCCTATACCAAACCTTGACCTTGTAATCTGGCGCTGGGTAACGGTGTCTATGACTTCATAGCCGGCCGCGTCTGCCAGCGACACGGCCTCCTTAATAGCCTGATCGACTGGATATGTTATCAGGATGGCTTTTCTATCGGATGTCATTTATTCATCATCGCTACTCTCAGGGCTGACGTACAACTTGATCCCAAGGTAGCGCTCTAACTTTTTTGCAAACATCTCATCAGGCTTGAGGCCGCCTGTTTCAAGCATTCTCAGCAATTGCGCCTTCTCGTTCATTTTCATGCCGAGCTGCTCATGCGTCAGACCCATCTTCATCCGGGCGTCTCTGATCAGCCCTGCAAAATCCGGGGTGAGCATTGTTGCGTCTGACAGCCCGAACTTTTTCTCCTGCTTTTTTGGCGGTAGCTTTTTCCTTCTGGCTGGCACCTGAGCAGGTGTGTACGACTTGCCATGCTTTGAGCACGCAATGCAAACGTTGAACACGGTGCCGTCAACTACAATCATTCTCTTTTCTGTAGCCGGGCGCCCGCAAAGCTCGCAGTATGACATTGGAATTCAGAAATGTATGGGACCGATTTAGCCCTTTCTCAACGTCTGCTGTACTGTCATGTTGAGCACAATTTCTGCGATGTCGCTTGCATATTCGGCGACTCTGCGGATGTTTTCGGTGATCAGCTTTATCCTGTAAAGCTCATTGACATCCCGAGGCTTGGACACTGCTCGCAGAATAGCCTTTTCCATTTCGTCTATCTTGCGAGCCTTTTCAATTGCCTTGTCAGCTGCTTCGTAGTCACGCTTGAACATCGACAAGCAGGCATCATCCAGTACTTCAAGGGCAAAGTAGCTCATGCTAGCTATCTTTTCCACAATGTCCTTCTTTAGCGGATGTGGATTTTCAATTATGTCCTTGGAAATAACTACTGCATGATCCGCGACGCGCTCTACGGATTTGGCTATCAGCCTGTAGCCAAGGCAGTTACGGGGCTCCTCAAGCCCTATCTCTTTAAGCAGGTGTTCATTCTTGATCGCTATCTTTAGTTGCCTTACGATGTAAAAGCTGAACCTGTCGACCTCGTCGTCCGACTTGACCACTTCTCCTGCAAGCTCGACGTTATTTTCCTGGAGCGCAAGGAGTGTGTCGCGGTACATTGACTTGGCTATCAACAGCATTCGCTTGAACGCCGCGTCTACCGACAAGTCAAGGAGGTTTATCAAGACTTGTAGCGTAATGCCGGTGGCCGAGTCTGCAATTATTTCCGTTCCCATAAGGACACGCCGGACAATGCTCTTGATGACCTCTCTCTGCTCTACGAGCAATCTGTCTTCCTTTGGCACAATTGTAATGACGTTAAAGCCCAGAAAATACAGTGCAATCAGCTTGCGCGCGATAAAGTAAGGGTTGTTGTCCTTGCTTACTTCAATTGTCGCTTCCCTCTGTTCCTTTGCTACCCTCTTTGAGGCTGGCGCTATCTGTAGCACAGAGTTGCCTTGCCGTAAAATGACGACATGGTCTCCCTGCTTGAGGCCGAGGTCCTGAATCCATTTCTTTGGTAAAGACACAATGTAAGAAGAGCCGCCAGTGTATTGTAATTTTCTTGTTTCTTCGCCCTGCAGGCTTTTCCCGTTGCCGTTTCCTCCACTATTGTTATCTTCCATTCAACATAGGTTTTTCAGTTGTTCTATATATTCTTAGCCGTGACTATATAGATATAGGCAGCAGTCACCATTATATTTATGTGGCATATAAAAGACCGATTTTCTACTTGAATCCGTTGCCGATCGATCCCAGAGAGAAGGTGTGTAGGCATGTCGACGCCTTGTTTGGCGGAGGCGTTTCTGATGCACTGCCGGCAGACATGAGGTACGAGTTTTCAAGACGCACAGGACGCATAAAGAACTTTGGCATAGATGGCAGGCTTGCCGGCACGTTCCGCACGGACGGCGGCATTGCGCTGACTATAGCCGGCGCCCAATTCTTTTTTGATAAGAGCAAGCAGTTCCGGGAAAACTGCGTCACGCCTGTGAACGATGCGGTGCCATTTGTCAGCGAAGGCCGGTCGCTTTTCTGCAGGCACGTAGATTGGTGCGGCTCAAACATAAAAGTGGGCTCTGATGTGGCAGTCATTAACAGCACCACTGTGATAGCTGTAGGCGTCGCAATCTTGCCGTCGGCGCTGATGAAGCATTACAACAGGGGCGTAGCGGTCAAGATTCGAGAAGGAATAAAAGGTAGAACCGAGTAACCGATAACGTAATGATGCGTGGCGGCAACCGCGAAATGAGGCGCATGTTGGACAAGATGGGCCTCGAGATGAAAGACATGGGCAATGTCGAAGAAGTGATAATCAAGACCGACACGAAGGAACTCTACCTGGTAAAGCCGCAGGTTATTGAAATGAAGGGCAAGGACAGTACCATCTTCCAGGTTGTTGCGTCAGACATTGAAGAAAAGCAGCGTGAGGTCCCGTCATTCAAGGAAGAGGACATTATACTTGTCATGCAGCAGGCCAACGTGTCAAGGGAAAAGGCGACCCAGGCCTTGACTGAGAGCAAAGGTGACTTGGCTCAGGCTATCCTCAGCCTTACGACATAGCACTTAGTTTTAATATCCCTCTCCTTTTCATTCCAAGTGGTTTGGCAAAGGAAAAAACTGCACACGCTGAAGTTACTCGGCCAACCTCTAACTCTGCAGTTGAAACTATTGTAGCCGCTTTGTCAGAGCTTGAAGGCGACATCGACGCCCTGTATGTCCGTGTCAAAGAGATGGAGAAGCGCTTAATGGCCCATTCTAACGAAGAAGTGGAGAAGCTGAAACAGCAGGTAATTGCCATGGCAAACGAAGAGGCCAAGCAAATAGTCGAGAGCGCCAGGGCTGAAGCAGAGGCAGAGTCTGAAAAAATAGGAGAGATGGGGAGGGCAAATCTTGCCAACCTGAAAAAGAATATCAACTCCTCGTTTGACGCGGCAGTTGATAACATTGTCAGGACGATCCTAGGGGACATCTCGCCGTCAGGCACTCCAAAAGCGGCCAAGGCCAAAGTACAATAGAGTCCAATCTGGTTTTGTGGGATAAGTCGATTTTTTAAAAAGCCCTGATCTTCGTCAATCCATATAGAACCCCCTGTTCGATAGATATTGTATGCAGCGATTTGCGATAATAGATGCTCCATCAATCCTAGGGCTGCGACCAACAGGAGTTGAATATCTCCCAGAAGCAGTGAAGGCGGCAGGCTTGCTAAAGAGATTAGACGCTGAATATGCGGGGAAGGTTTCTACATTAGAGTATGATTCAAAGCGGGATGAGGAAACGCTGTTACTGAATCCTGAAGCGATTAGACACTATTCAAAGCAACTTGCAAATGCTGTGACTAATGTGTTACAGAGGAAACGATTCCCCATAGTACTTGGGGGTGACTGCAGCATTCTCATAGGCAATCTTTTAGCCTTACGGAGACTGGGAAGATATGGATTATTCTTTATGGACGGTCATGCTGATTTTTATCAACCAGAGGCGTCTCCAACTGGAGAAGTTGCGGATATGGATCTTGCGATCGTATCTGGTCGAGGTCCCGATATTCTTACCAGTATTGACTACCTGAAACCATTTGTTCGGGATGAAGATATTGTCTTATTTGGTAACCGAGATAGTGAACAGGCAAAGAATTATGGCAGTCAAGACGTAAGCGAGACAGATATTCATATCTTTGATTTTGAAAAAGTACAAAAATTGGGAATCACAGCTGCTGCTTCACAAGCTATTGGAAAATTAATGAAGAGTGAACTCGAAGGCTTCTGGATTCACCTGGATGTTGATGTACTGAATTATAAAGCGATGCCAGCAGTTGATTATCGTCTATCTGGCGGAATAGGTTACGAAGATCTTAGTCAACTTTTACAAATCCTCCTTGCATCTGGTAAAGCTGTTGGAATGAATATCACAATTTTTAATCCCAAGCTAGATTCAGATGGCTCGATAGCACATAGGCTGGTGTCAAGCTTGGTAGCAGGGTTATCCGATCTCAAGCGATAAATCTCAAAGGAGTGTGTTCAGAAAGTGACTATCTTGTTTAAATTAAGGCTGAAATCGCACTTTTTACACAAAGCCCTCCGATCCACAAGCTTTAAAAGCCATTTTTGACCAGATTTACTTGTTGAAGAAGCGCCCCTGACTGAGCTTCTGCATCGAAATGTTGCGGTTGCAACTGTCCACGGCAGACCCTACTACAACATCACTTCTGCATTGAAGCTTATGGAGCTACAATTTGACTCGCTGTCGCCGCAGGAAGCCGCGGCATCAAATGCCAAGGTCATCATTACTACTAGAGACGAAGCTGGTATTGTGAATACGAAGGGAGTCGTGATGCTTGACACCGAGCTTGAAAATTACCCTGCGATTGCAAAGGCAAAGATCCTCCGTAGCATTATCGGCGACCAGGCGGACGACCAGCTTGTCATAGGCATAGACCCGGGAAGCAGGATCGGCATCTCTGCGACATATCTGCACCAGGAAATTGTCAGCGTGGTTGAATCATCTCC
>DASYSB010000035.1:0-63159 GCA_036003785.1 Nitrososphaera sp. | reverse complement strand
GGAGCGTCGTATGGACCCCATACCTTGATGCCCTGGAATGTTCCTACCTGCTGCCTCTTTTCCTTGAACTTGGGGTCAATAGGTCCTTCCACTTTGCCATAGCTCGTGCCTGTGCCAGACAGGGATATCGTGGTAGAACCGACTCCGCCTGCTGCAGGTGGTGTTGGCGGCGGCATCTGTGGCGAAGTCACTGGCTTTGGCGCAGCCGATGGTCCTGCCGGTGGCGGAGCAGTTGCGCTGCGAACCTTGGGGTTCTTTGCAAGCGGCGCTAGCTCTTCCAGCTTTTTGAGGGCTGCTTCGGCCGACAGCTTTTCTGCCTTTTGCCAGTGGGCGAGCAACTTGTCGCCTATCTTGGTATTTCTGACAATAGTGTCAATGACAATCTTGGCGTTCTGATCTGCCTTCTGGCGATAATTCTTGATCCAGTATGGGTCGCCGAAATATTCAAGCTGCTTTATCTGGTAAATAAGGTCAACGACCTCACCTGTCACGATTTCTACCGTGATATTGAGATCTGCAGACAGCTCTTCACCGGTGACAGGATCGTTGCCCTTTTCGGTCCACTTGTGGGTGACGTAGATCCTGTCGGCATGGGTGTCTATCTTGAAGCCCGAATTGCGGAGATCGTTCATTATGCTAGATATCTCTGACTTTTCGGTGATCTCGATCGGAATCCTGTATATGCCCAGCTTGTTGCCATGTAATGGGTAAACTCCTCTTTTGGCAACCTCAGATAGCATCGTCCATACTCTATCTTTCAACAAAGCAGACATGTCTTAAAATATCTAAAATGTACATCTCCTAAAAGGATTTCGCTTTAGTCGTCGTCAGGGCACGTCATGTCTCTTATAGCTTTGTATCTGGATTCCATTTCTTCCGCTATTTTTGTTACTTGGTCAAGCGTGTACTTCGACCGAGGGAAGTACCACCTGATTCCCACCTTGTGCCCGATGCCGTCAATGTCGTGAATCATACCCATATCAGCCTTCACCCCGTACTTTTCGTCAAGTGTGTGGTCGCGTATCTCAAGCCCCCTCTTGGTCTTGTCCTCAAGCACGAGATGTGGATTATTGTCGTAGATAAAGTAAAACTGGCCCTTCTTGACAAGGTTGCCTTGCTGCATCAAAAACAGAGGCAAGGGAAGGACTTATTTCTCTATCGGATTTCCGATCATGTTTCCCCATTCTGTCCATGAGCCGTCGTAGTTGCGGACTGACGGGTAGCCAAGTAGGTATTTCAGGACAAACCAGCTGTGAGACGAACGTTCGCCAATTCTACAGTAGCATATTACGTGCTTGTCCTGTGTTACGCCCTGGCCTTCATAGAGTGCTTTCAGCTCTTCAGGAGTCTTGAATGTACCATCAGCATCCTTGACTGCCTGTGCCCACGGGATGTTCTTTGCACCAGGAATGTGACCTCCACGCTGCGCGTGCTCCATAGGGTACTCTGGTGGCGCAGTTATTTCGCCGGTAAATTCTTTTGGTGAGCGCACGTCGACGAGCACTGTCTGCTCTGCCCTTTCAATCGCCCTCCTAACATCTGGCATATATGCGCGGACTCCTTCGTCCGGAGGTATTGCGACATATTTGGTCGACTGCACCGCTGGTTCATCCTTTGTATATTCGCGCTTTTCCATTTCCCACTTTTTCCTGCCGCCATTCATTATCCTGATCTTTCTGTGGCCGTAGTATTGGAAGACCCAGAAGACAAATGCTGCAAACCAATTGTTAAAGTCGCCATACAATACCAGTTCTGTATCCGGTGTCGCGCCGACTCTGCTCATCAATGCCTCGAACTGCTGCTTGTTGATGATGTCGCGCCTAACAAGATCGTTAATGTCGCGCTTCCACCACACAAGATGCGCATCGGGGAGATGCCCTTGCCTGTACGCGTTTTCAGGGTCATAGTCAACTTCCAAAATCCGGATGTTCTGGTTTTTCAAATTGTTTGCCACCCAGTCGGTCTCGCATAGAACCTCCGGGTGAGCATATCCATTACTCATGAGTTGACTACCTCACACATATACTTAAAATCTCTGTCAACGAACTAAACGCATTTAAGAACTGGACTGTTGTTATAGCGCTGCAATAAATGGCACCAAGTATCCGCAGCGTGGCCATAATAACAAAGATAGATAACAGAGAAGCAGAGGCTGCTGCCAACAGGGTCACCAGGCTGCTTAAGAATAAGGTCAAGGTCTATAGTGTACTTCCGCTCGCGATCGACGGCGCAATACAGGTCAGGCAGGAGGAGCTTAAAGGCGTCGAGCTTGATCTTGTCTTTGCTATAGGAGGCGATGGGACGACCCTACGAGCTTTTCGGACTATTCCGGGCAAGGCGCCGCTCCTTAGCATAAACAGCGGAGGCCACAGGGGGATACTGTCTGAAGTCAGCGCGGATTCTATTGACGAAGCAGTCAATTTCATACTCGCCGGGAAATACTTTCATGATTCCCGTGCAAGGATTCAAGCCTCCGTCAGCGGCAACGCTTTTCCACCTGCCCTAAATGACATACTTATTACGAGAGTTAGCCTCACAAGAACTCCGTTGGTCTCCATTAAGTTGATGGGCGACGAAATAAAGCAAAGGATGGATGGCATAGTGGTTTCTACACCCACTGGCTCGACCGGTCACTCTTTTTCAATTGGGGGCCCTGTACTGCACGAAGGCATGAACTGCCTTATCTTGAGTCCAATTGCCTCTGTCAATAGGATGCCTCAGCTCGTGATCCCGGTGGAAGACATTGTTGTGGAAAGCACATACGAGTCTCACATGATAATTGATGGGCAGGAGACATTCAAAATTGATGCAGACAGGCCTATCAAGATATCCCGTTTCTCTGACGACGCCACATTCTTGCGCCTCCAGAAAAAAGGAATGAGGCAGCTGGTCAAGCTTGGTTTCTCAAAATTCGAGTTTTAAGTACGCTCTTGACGCAGGCGCGTTTTACGCGGGTATCCCCTTCCTGTCATCGGGAACACACTGCACGACACATGCAGTCTATGAAGAAGTAAGGCACATCAAAAAGTCATACGGCGCGATTGAAGCTCTGCTCGATGCCGGCACCTTGCAGGTAATCGATCCGGACAAAAGCAGCATGAAAAAAGCCGGGTCTGCAGCAAAGAAAACCGGAGACTACCAGAAACTTTCTCAAGCTGACATTTCGATAATCGCCCTTGCGCTGCAGCTGGAAACGACATTACTGACGGAAGACTACGCAGTTGCAAATGTCGCCACAACATTGAAAATTCCTGTCAAGTCGAGTTCAAACAAGGGCATAACGGAAACTAGGAAGTGGATTGCTTACTGTGGTGCCTGCGGCAGGGCCTTTGGGCCGAACGCAAAAGAGTGTCCACTGTGCGGCAACAAATTGAAACGCAAGTACAAAGTTACCTGAGGAGGTTACGCAGTTGCCGGCCGGCCAGCATTAACTCCACTTTAATCCAAGCGGCGTGACGTTCTGAACTGTCCAAAAATAACAAGACATGTTGTCCACGGCATCAATGATTTTCACGTGGGATTGTCAAGGTTTGCGCAAGCTCTGTCAACTGTAACATCATTTCATGTATTAGATTTTCAGATCTTATTGTCTTGCTCAAAAAGCGTCTTTTGCACTATCTCCTTGGTACCATTGCGGAAGTCGAGGATTTTACGCACGCGCTCTGCCCTAGCAAGCCCAAAGCCGGGAATAGTAGCAAGCTCGGCCGCGGAGGCATTGAGAGCCCTATTGGGTGTGTGGAATTTTTCAAGCATTCTTGCTGCAAGCTTTTCCCCTACTCCCGGTACTGACGAGAGCACTGACAGTTGCTGTATATATATAGGGTTTTCTTTCTTGATCTTTCTCAATAATGGACCTGTGGCCTTGCCTTCTCGCAGGCTCTTATTTACGAGCGTCACAAGCAAGTGAGCGGTCTGGTCTGCTGAAGGCGTGTGTATTATGGGGATTCGAAATTCTGTCACGACTGTCGCAAGAGCGTCGTAAGCAAGTGGCATTCTTTCAGCAAGTTTCTTGATGTCCTTGTCTTCTGTGCCATCAGGAATTTCGGCGAGCTCGACAAGGTTGCCCTGCACAACAATCAGTGGCTTCTGATAGTGTTTGACAAGATCGGAACATTGCAGAAAGAGTCTGCCATCATAGATCGAGCTAACTAGATCGCGGACTGTTTTCCGCTCTACTGCAGTTTCCGGTGAAACGACGTAGTCACCCACTTTTAGTTGTGCAAAATCAATGACCGCACCCGCCTTCCTCAACAGGTCAGGAATGCCGCTGTTCTTCTCCCTCTCATCGACAACTATTCTGACAGGCACAGCAGAAATCTAGTCCTGCCCACCCTATAATTTTATTCAGCCTTGGGCTTCGGACCCGCTCCGGCTGGGCTAGGTGAGCCGCCCTGCATGCCGCGGATCATTTCGTTAATCTTGCTTTCAACTTCTTTCAGGTTTTCCTTTACTCTTGTCTCCTGCTTGCCAAGCACCATAACGCGAGTGTTTGATAGCTCTTTCTTTTCTTCCAGCTCTTTTATCACTTCTTCCTTTTTTGCCTTGATTAGGACCGAGCCGGCGTTCTTGTAAACTGTATCGTCAGGGCCGGCCTTTTTCAGCTCTTCAAGCGCCCTGTCGGTTTCTACCATTTCAACCTCCAGCTGTTGCTTTTGCATCATTATTGCTTGCAGGTTCTGCTGAAGCTGCTGCAATCGCGATACCTGTTCTCTCAACCATGGAGGAAGTTCCTGTTCACTCAAGATGCGGTTACTCAGATCAACAACCTATAAAATCATAGCGTTATGCACTTGTAGGAAGCGTCTCCCAGACGAATGTAAGAATTGATGCTCGCGCGCAAAGACGCAATGTCGACTGTTTCAATAGTGAAAATGACATCTGAGTTTTTTAGAGAAATTTCTGCCCTGCCCTCGGTTTTGGGCAGGCGCTTTAAGTCAGGAGCAAGTGCGTCGCGGATCGAAGTTGCGACGCGTCTTGATTTTGTTGATATCCTTATCTTAGCTCTGTAGCTTTTCAAGGTCAATGTCGTATGCACCTGATGCGATCTTGAACTTGCACTTGGGGCACTGCCATATGCCTGCTGCTAGCCTGCCAAACCTGAGCGAGCCGCATGATGGGCACCTACGCTTTTTATGCAAAGTTCGGTAGACCTTGCCGTAACGCTTGCGCACAGTCGCACCGAACTTTATTCCAAGACCCTTGAGATTTGTCGACCCTTTCTTAACCATTCTCTGCTGCCAGCTCCTTTAGTCTTGCCCGTACTTCGTCTCCTTTAATTCTTGCTGTCTCGGCCTCCTTCTTTAGCTGGTCGATGGTGAATGCGCCAGTGTACCCCTTCTGAATTGCGCAAAAGCCATCGTCGGCAGTGGTTATAGTTATCCTTGCGTCCATGCAGCCTTCTTCCTCTGCGGTTGGGTCTATTAGAACATGGTCGCCAATCCTTGCTGCAGTTATTGAAACTGGCACAGTCGTCACGGGCATTGGTCTTGTCTGGCCCGTGTCAACTACCTTGTCGTCCTTCATTTCAAGTATCGGCAACTTGGCAGTCAGGAGTGATGCCACAACAGCGTACGACGTTGCATCGAAAAGGTTGCCGTCCGCGTTTAACACGCTGCAGTCCACGAATATTGTGTAGACGATCTTGCCCGGGACCAGCGCTAGCTGGTCAAGGTCTATCATCTCCGATTCCCTGACCCCTCTGTCAACCACTCTTGCCAGCTCGATCACCTCTTCGTCAGGGGGTCCCGGCTCGGCGTGGGGCGAAGCCGTAGGGAGTACTTCAGCCGTTACAATCAGAGCGCCCTTGTTCTCAAGCCCTTCAAACGGCTCGCCCGTCGCTACCTTGATGCCTGCGATTACTTCAGAGTCACCTAGTTTCACTCTTGCAGAGCCGTTGGCCTTCTTTATTATGTCAATTTCGATTTCGAGCGGCCTCTGCTCTGAGAAGTCCCGGCCGTCAAGCCTCTTGCCCTTTGCAAGCGAGTCCCACATCTGCTGCTTGCGTAGGTGTTCCACAATTATCGTTGATCTTCTTGACGAGCTCATTGTACTTCCTCCTTTAGCTCAGTTTCATTACCAAAGTACTTTTGCATCAGGGCCTGTTTTTGAATTTCGTAGACCATCTTGCAGCCTCGGATTGCCTTGTCGATGCATTCGTTGAACTGATCTGGCGAAAGTCTGCCGTCCAGCTGCAGGAGAGTCACTTGCTCCAGGCGGGGCATGTACGCAACTGGCATATCTGCGCCGCCCTCCTTGTCTTCAGTGTCATTGATGTCAAGCACTATTTTCTCGTCGACCTTGCCTGCAGCACACGCAGACACCAAGTCGCGCATGTTGATGCCGGCATCTGCCAGTGCAACAGCCGCTGCCGTAATGCCTGCACAGCGCGAGCCACCATCAGATTGAAGCACTTCGACAAAGACATCGATTGCCGCCCGGGGGTAGTCCTCGAGCATTAGCGCCGGTTCAAGCGACTCGCGCATAACCTTCGAGATCTCAACTTCCCTTCTTGAAGGGGCGGGGTTCTTACGCGTGTCCGTCGAGAACGGCGACATGTGATACCTGCAGCGGAGCACGCATCTGTCTGACTGCGCCAAGTGCTTTGGGTGTACTTCCCGCGGGCCGTATACGGCCGCCAGTATCTTGTTCTTTCCAAATTCAATGAATGCAGAGCCGTCGGCATTTTTCACGGTGCCTACGGTTATCTTT
This sequence comes from Nitrososphaera sp., assembly GCA_036003785.1. GTDB lineage: Archaea > Thermoproteota > Nitrososphaeria > Nitrososphaerales > Nitrososphaeraceae > Nitrososphaera. The sequence continues at coordinate 56,451 of DASYSB010000035.1, read as the reverse complement.
ACCTCACGAAGCTCGTCAATGCCTCGCCCGTCTGTCCTTTTTCCATTTGCGTCAATCAAATTTCTTGTTTGAGTCATTTCTCATCAACCTCCAATTCTTCTTCCACCTCGCCCATAGTGGATTCAGTTTCTTCCGATTTGGGAGCGCCGCCAATCGGAGCGCGCGATGTTTCCTGCTGTGACGGAGTGTCCGGCACATTCAAGAGTACCTTGATACGCTGCGTCAGGTTTGCGGTGTGCGCTTCTTCTTCCACCATCTTGATCGCCCTGACTGCCAGTTTTATTCCTTCTGGAGTCCTTCCAGTCACGACCACAATCCCATTCTGACCTATCAGTACGCGAGTCTGAGTAGCCTGCTCTATTGTCTGGATCATAGAGCCGCGCTTGCCTATCAGCCGCGGAACTCGCGTTGCAGATATCTTGAGCGCTTCTCCCCTTGGGATCTTGCCAAGGTCCCTATCCTGAACTGTAAGCATAGGATCACGCGTTCTGTCAAACGCCATAATGCGGGCAGTTATCATGTCTCCTACAGCAAAGTGTCTGCTCATGTCGTCCCTTGCTGGCGAAAAATCCCTTCCAAATACGTCCTGAGCGGGCAAGTGCGCCGAGAAGCATGAGTTGATGTCAACCTCCCACGACAGCGACGAATGATCGATAATCTTGCCAATTACAAGGTCGTTGACGCGCGGGATATAAACGCCTGATAGTGGAATGACCTTGACACCATCCCGCCCTGTCTCTGCAATCCCAATTCTTGTTGCAATAAGAGCGTTGCCGGCTTTAATTACATTCATCAATGGCCTAAAATTTCCCTCGGCAATTTTGTCTCCGGGGATAACATACCTTCTCTTCACATCGTGCATGCCTCAAAGACTCACCACTCTGGCAAAAGGCCCTTCTGAAAATACATCATCGTTTTTCATTTTCTCTTTCTCCTTTTTGGGAGTAGTAACAGCTGACTTATATTTTAAGTGTAGATATCTAGCCTTCTTTTACCTGGGCCGTCCCCTTCGTGACCGAGCCCAACCTGTCGAGGAACTGGCCTTTGAGGCTAGCATTCATTTCAAGCACCGCCTTCAAGGAACCGTCTGAGAGCCACTCTTCGCCCTTAAGGTCGCCCGTGGACTTTAATACACTGTAAGACTGGGCCGCAAATTGCGGTGGCACTGTCACGATGAGCTTGGCTGTCTCCGACTTTAGTGGAAGGCTCTTGCGTAGCGCGTCCACAACCGCCTTGATCTGGTCGTCTGCCTTTTTGAATGGGTCTATAATCACCCTTGCTTCGTCCATCGCCGCCTCTATTCTGATTATAGGGTGTGGCAGGTGAGTCTTGGGGTCTACAAAGCTCTTGTTTATGAACTGGACAATCTGTTTTTTCTTTTCCTCTACCATCTTTCTGCGCTGGTCCGTCGTAAGGTTGAGCTCACCCCTTGCAAGTATCTGTTTAGCTACCTCTGAAGCATCGGTGGTCTTGAAGTGCTTCATCATTTTTTCGCTTGATGTCCTTGAGCCTTTGTTTGCATCAGTGTAGATCTCGTCTGACACGAGCACGCCTGAAATGTCTGCCCTCTTGCCCAGCTTGTATTCTAGTGCCGGATCGGGCTTGACCAGTAGCTCGAACTTGTCGCCGTCCAGAGTGAGGCGCGCGACGCTGAACTTGTCCGTCATTTTATTGACAGGTTCATTTCCGGAGTATATATGCATGTCAAAGTACTCTGCAAAAATTTCCAAGTTTCGGTAGATTTTTAAGGATGTTTTGGCCTGCTTTCACAAGTATTGGCTTCTCCGTCTGTTGAAGTTGTCGAAAAATCTGATGAGAGGATCGTTGTAAGGTTTAACAATATTCCAAGGCAGTATGTGAATTCACTCCGGAGGCTTGCGATAAGCGAGGTCCCCACGCTGGCGATTGACGACGTTGTCATTCTTGAAAATTCGTCTGTTATGCATGACGAGGCCGTTGCCCACAGGCTTGGGCTTATCCCACTTCGCACCGACCCTAGCAGGTTTGTCATGCCCCACGAATGCGACTGCAAGAGCACGCTTGGCTGCAGCAAGTGTAGGGTGCTTCTTGTGCTTGACGCAGAGGCAAACGAAAAGACGCTTGTCGTGACATCAGGCGAGCTTGTATCAGAAGACGAAATGGTCAGGCCAGTTAGCAAAGACATTCCGATAATTGTTCTGGCGCCAAACCAGAAACTGAAATTTGAAGCGTACGCTAGGCTTGGCACAGGCAAGGACCATGCCAAGTGGCAGCCGACTGCGGCTGCGGTTGTCAAGGACGGCAAGGATGAGGATGAGATCATTTTGGTGATAGAGTCGAACGGCGCGCTGACAGCTGAAGGGATACTGACGGTCGCTGGAGAACGGCTTGCATCAAAGGTCAAGAACTTCAAGCAAGCAGTATCGTCGCTAAAGGTACCAAAGAACGCCTAGGTACATTTATTTGGGGAGCTTTTGCTACGAGTGGACATAACGCATGTTTGCCAATACAATGATCGATAACACTATCTGGACTCTTCGCTCCGCCTTCAAGAAAAACAAAGCACCGATCTGGCGAGCTCTAGAGGAAGAGCTGGCAGGCCCGAGGGCCAACCGGCGCAAGATTAACTTGAGAAGGCTTGCCAAAGTCACCAAGGCAAGTGAAATTGTAGTTATCCCCGGCAAGATCTTGGGAACTGGCAACCTCGGTCACAAGCTGACGGTTTGTGCTTTTTCAATATCTGAAAGCGCCGCCAAAAAAGTAATTGAATCAGGCGGCAAGGTTGTGACATTTGAAGACCTGATAAAGAGGCATCCATATGGAAAAGGGGTGCGAATAATTGGCTGAGCAAAAAATAGTGCAAAAGCAAAAGCAACAAAAGACCATTGTCGTTGACGCGACAAACTGCATAGCCGGCAGGATGTGCTCGCACGTTTCAAAATTATTACTTCAGGGAAACAGGATTGCCATCGTAAACGCCGAAAAGGCGATGTTGTCAGGCAATCGCTACAAGACTATAGAACTTTACAAGGAACACTTGGAAATTAATTCTGTCACAAACCCGATTCATGGCCCGTTTCACCCAAGAAGACCGGATACGATGCTATCCAAGATGGTAAGGGGAATGGTGCCAAAGAGAAAGTCAAGCGGCGTGACCGCGTTCAAGCGCCTGAGGGTATATATCGGGGTGCCGGAAGAAATGAAAAGCGCCAGAATGGAGTCGTTTTCTGATTCCAAGATCACAAAGCCAGAGGCATACTACATTTCGGTTGGCGAGGTCGCCAAGCAGATAGGATGGAAAGGACAATGACGAGTAAGGTAGAACTCTATCCCGGACAGCGCAAGTCAAGCAGGGCAGTTGCCACGATTGCAAAGGGCTCGGGCAAGGTCAGGATAAACAACACCCCGGCAGAGTTGATAACGCCGGATGTTGCAAAAGAGATGGTGCTGACTCCACTTACGCTGGTTGGCGACTACCGCAACCGGGTAGATATTAACGTGCAGGTGCATGGCGGCGGTTTTATGGGCAGAGCTTTTGCAAGCGCGGTCGCAATCTCGCGAGCCTTGACTGGACAGGAAAAGGGCGGCAAGGACCCGAAAGAACACCCGTTCACAAAAAGCGTGCGCGAAGAGATGAGGAGAAAGATAACCGAATACGATAGGCACCTGCTATCCGGAGACAGCAGGCAAACAGAATCCAAGAAGTTTGGCGGTCCCGGTGCTAGACGCAGAAAGCAAAAATCATACCGTTAAATCCAGCAAGCTAGAACATACATAGAAGCGTATCGCCTCTTTTATAGAACTTCTATCTTGCCGTCTTGTTTGGAATACAGCAGAGGAGATATCCCTAGAATCCTAGGCCTTGCCGTCCTGAATTGTGTACACTTTGTAGAGCTTGCCAGTCTGCCTGTCGGTATACTTCCATTCATCTGCGTTGAGCTTCATTTCCTTGAATTTCGCCATTATTGAGGGATGAAGCATCTTGTAGACATCTTCGCCGATCGAAATCCTGTTCGGTCCGGTCAGCGAGGTTATCTTAGCTGCGATGTTCATGCAGTAACCAAGTATGTCTATCTGAGAGCTCTTGCCATGGCCGTACTGCACAATCACGTTTTCGCCTTCATCCATCCCTATCTTGACATTCAATTCAGGATAGTCGTATTGGTTTAAGATCGGGTTAATACCGTTCTTTACCACTGTCAACATTGACCTAGCGCACTGAACCGCCCTGTCGCATGCAAGAAGCTTGTTGTAGCTTGCAGGAAAGAACGAAATGACCGCGTCGCCCACGTATTTCAGCACATAACCTTCGTGGCTGTAAGTGACCTGTGACATTTCGTATGTAAACGCGCGGATAATTGTCGTTAGCTTGTCGGCCGGCAAGGTCATGCTCATGTTCGTTGAGCCCACAAGGTCAGCGTACATTATCACGAGTGGGATCTTGCTGCTTACGTGGTTGAGCAGGAATTCTTGTCCCTGTTGAAGCGACGCTTCGTATTGGAAGCGACGCTTGAGCGCCCTCCAAAGCCTGTCCTGAGTCTGCGAAACAAGAGTCTCCGAGTCGACCGTCTTGTCATCTGAACGGGTTCTGGTGTCGCTGCTCATCATCATATCAAAAAGGGCATTGCTGGTCTTGTCCTGTCCGTCCTTTTCTTGGTCCTTCTCTGCTTTGGTCAAGCCCGTGCCTATCTGGTCGGTTGCCACATTTAAACATGAATATATTAGACAGCTATGCGCAGTTTGTGGATGTGAGGGCGCCGTTCAAGGGAGAGGATTATTTCTGCAGCCAGGTAAACGCCAACACTCAAAAGGTCGAACAAGCGTACCTTGAAACGATTAAGCCGGCCATTGCAATGCAGAAGGCCAGCGCCATGCTGGGCGATGGCACGGTGACGCAGGTAGACACCTTCGACCCGCAGGACGTGCAGCTGTTTTACCAGCGGCTGGCAAGCTCGCTTGAAGGTTGGACGTTCAGTGGTATTTCAAAATCAGCGACGGAAGACCTGCACAGGGTCTACTGCCAGTTCACAAAGGAGGTTGACAAGTATTACATCAGCGGTTACTTTGGCGTCCAGTTCCATGTCCTGCCTTACTACAGAGTCCACAAGCGGGTTATAGACATACAGAAGGAGCTGGCGAAGATCGCAGACGATGCGACAACTGTTTTCAACAATATGACCGGAGCTGCAGACAAGGCGCTTGCCTCCGAGCTTGAAAAGCGCGGATATGCTAGCCTAGAGTTCCAAGAGCTTTTTACGAAAATGTTTGATGACGAAAAGCTGGTGCAGGAGCTAGACGAAAAGGCGTCAGCAGTTGAAAGCCAATTTCCAGAATTTGGAGAGATGGGCGAGAGAAAGACTAGGCTCTTCGCAGAATTGAACGACCTGCTAATTGAATTGTACCAGACATCGCCGGTACTGATAGACTATAACAGGCTCATGCAAGGAGAGGAGGGTGTCACTATCTACTTTGACATCGAGCTTGTCAAGAACAAGAAGACAAAGGCGAGGGAAGCATTCCTCAATACTGGAAAGATAAAGGAGGATGATACTAACGCAGTCAGCGACGAGCTTGATAGTATTGCGAAAGCTCTGAAAAAGGTCACGTTGTCCTAGATCTGTTCAGAGCCTGAAAACCGAGCAAGGCAGCTGTGGCAATTAAAGATGTTGCAATGCTATAAGAGGTTGCGGCCGGTATGCCCGATAAGTCAAGCAGGAACCCGAAAACGAGATTTGCCGCCAGGAAAGAAAACCCGATGACCATATTGTACAGCCCGAAGGCGGTGCCGCGCAAATCGCTCGTGATGTACTTTGGCACCACTGCTCTCTGCACAGTCTCGGCTATTCCGATGTAAACGCCATAGACCGCGGCAAGCAAGTACGCATGAGCCGAACTCGTGGACAGGAACATTAGCACTGTACTTGCAAGGAAAACGCCATAGGAAATCGATAATACCACTTCCTTCCCGACCCTGTCTGCCAGCATTCCCGCAGGGTACCCGATCAGGGTGTGAGCAGTGTTTATCACGGCATAGATAAGGAGAACCATATTGTCTGCAACCCCGAGGTCTGAAGCCCTTACAAGCACAAATGAAAAGTTGAACGTACCGAGGCTGAAAACGCCCATTATTGCCAAGAGCGCGACGAACTTTTTTTCTGCCAGCACCGTCTTGATATTGCCGGCGATAGATCGCCGCACTTCGAATGGTACAAACTTTTCCTTTACGAAAAATATAAGGATAATTACTGCAACCACGCCCGGGACGAACGAGAGGTAGAACACACCACCAAACCCTACAAATGGAAAGACCACAAAACCGATCAGCGGACCAATTATTGCGCCTGCTTGGTCCAACGATCTGTGCAGGCCAAAGGCGCGGGAAACCTTTACCTCGGGTACAGACTCGCTTATCAGCGCATCCCTCGGAGCAGTCCTTATCCCCTTACCTATCCTGTCTGCCGATCGCACTACGAATACATCTGCCCAACCACCTGCCAGTGCAAAAAATGGTTTGCTTAGAGCCGACAGGGAGTACCCAATCAGCACAAGCGGCTTTCGCTTTTGCACCTTGTCAGAGGCGGTCCCAGACGCCATCCTGGTGGTGTAGCCCAACATTTCTGCCACTCCCTCCACGAGCCCAAGAAGTGTCCTTGAAGCGCCAAGCTGGCTTGTCAGAAAAAGGGGCAGGAGTCCAAAGACCATCTCTGAAGAGACATCAGTAAATAGGCTGACAAGCCCCAGCGCAATGACATTGCGGTTACCCTTCTTCTCCTCTTTCACTGCAGTTTAGATTTCTCCTCGTGTTAATTAAGTGAAAGGCAAGCGATCTGTGCTGCTAATCGCTTTGGTGCACATACTCGTCGATGTTTAGCCCCTCGCGTATTTCTTCAGGAGGCACATCGGATGAACCGGTCTTGCGCCTGCGGCTCTGCTTGGCAAAGTAGACAACCCTCTGCGGGAACGGCATCTCTATTCCATTGCCGTCAAGCTCTCTCTTGATCTGTTGCATAATCTGCTTTCTAGTGTCAAACCAGACAGAGAAGGGCACCCAACACCACACATTGATGTTAACTGCCGAGTCGCCGAGGTTGTCCACGTAGACATCAGGTTCCGGCTCGATCAGCACTAGCGGAGTCTCCTTTAGGCTCTTTCTGATTATCCTCACGACCTTGCTGACATCCTCCTTGTAGGCTATGCCTACACTTATTTCGACCCGCCGAGCTACTGCGCTCGAGTAATTCCTGATCTCTGATAGGAACACGTCAGAGTTAGGCAGTCTGACATAAGTACCGTCAAACATACGGAGTCGAGAAGAAAGCGTTGTTATCTCGACCACGATGCCCGCCACGTCCGGCAACTTGCCCGTTATGAGGACCGGGTCGCCTATCTTCATTGGTTTGTCAATCTGCAGGAAAATGCCAGAGATCAGATTTGAAAACAGCGATTGTGTCGCAAAGCCTACAACGATGCCAGCTATGCCACCTGCAAAAAACAGACCTGATAGGTTTAACCCTGATACTCCCATTGCGGACAAGAGCGCGATCGCTATTATTACATAGTAGGTCACTTTGCCAATGGTCTTGCGGGCGTCCGGGGGAACGTGCGAGCCAACATATCTCGTCATAACGATTCGGACCAAGTGTGCTATCACAAAGCCGGCTACTATTATGACTAGTGTCAGGAGAATGGTGAGTGGCGCAATGGGCGTCCCAAATACATCTATGGTTCCGGGAATCCCAAACCATGAGGAGGTTACGTTCTCTGCTGACAAACTTGTCATGTATGCAACGATGTATTATATTGGTTTTAGCAGAAGGTTTAGAAATGATGGTTTTTGAATTGTGCACGGTGGAAGAGCTCTTCGGTGAGCACGGGTTGCAATCCAAGACTACAAAGGACTACAAGCTCGTCTTTGGAGAAAACAGGATCGAGATCAACAGCGTTGGCTCCGCGCTTTCTTACAAGCGATATGTGGGGGCCGACCTTGCTGCCGAAGCAATGATAGTTTCAAACGAGGACGCTGTTATGATTGGAGTCTTCCCAATTCCGCCGCTTTTCACCCCCACAGCGATTGCAAAGAACGTATTCCTCAAATTCAAAACCCCTGTGCTAGTCGACCAGATGAGCCAAGCGGTTGTCTATGCAAAAATGCCGGTCGAAATAGGCATCTATCGCCAGTCAAAAGATGAAGAGATACTCCTTGACTCGTTTTCGCGCAAGCGCCAGCAGTACGCGCTTTATGGTTCGCCTGAAAGTGGAGTTGTGTGCCGCTATACTGAAACCGAGGTCAGTATGAATAATGACGACATCAAGCTCACAAAATACGAAGAAGCGCTGGTGCGTATCAGGATCAAAAACGACATCGACAACATTGTCAAGGTGAGCAAAGTGATAATCCCTATGGATGGGGTGGTGCTGGATCATGCGCACGACGATGCTTGGCTACCGGGGAACGTAGAGATGGATCTCAGCACGTCCTTTGGGAAAGATATGGTGCACGTGCGCCTTATGAACACCAAGGTAAAACGTTCCGACAAGACAAGCACCAAGGCAAGAAAAGAAGAGACGCTAGTCTTCCTGATGGACGCAGGGTACTAGATTTCGTGTATCAGCTCAGACAGGTTCCTTTTTGGCTTTGCATGTAACATCTTTTGCGGGTATCCAAAGCACAGCATGCACCCCGGCACAAGGTCAGTGCCGATCGCCTGCATAGCCTTTTCTTCATCTATCATCCCGATCCAGACAGAACTCAACCCCAGCGCGTGGGCTGCGAGCTGTGCATACGCCGCTGCCAGCGTCGCGTCCTGCACGGAGAACTTTTTGATGATGTGCTGTGGAAAATTCATCTTGACCCTTTCAGGGTTCATGCAGAAAACAAGCAACACAGGCGCGTTCACATACGGCTGATTGTTGGCGGCTTCTACGAGCTTGAGCTTGACATCTGGATTCTTGATGTGATAAATCTCAAATCCCTGAAAGCCGCCGGCCGTGGGCGCGGTATCGGCTGCGGCAAATATCATTTCCAGTTTCCAGTCCTCGACCTGCCTGTCTTCGAACTTGCGCTGGGACCTGCGGTTTAGCATCACGTTAAAGAGGTTAGTCTGGAGAACATCTTCGACCTCCGAGGGTGCCTCCTCCCTTTTAGGGTACAGATTGACGTCTTCTTCACCGGCATACATCCTTGAAAAAATGTCACGGGGGTACATCAAGACATTTAGGAAGGCTCCTGCAATAAAGATTTTGTATCTTGATAAGACTGAAATAGCGTCAGTAGATTATGCTTGTCCACAGTGGTTCAAACAAGAAAATGGTCCTCGAAGTAGAGATAGAAATTGACGTCCCAATCGATATTGTTCAAGACGGACGCAGGATAAAGGCTGTCGAGGACGGTCTTGGCCGCAGCATTTCAAGGGCCTATACGATCAAAGAGTTTCATTCCGGATAAAGAAGATAAGCTCCAAGATAAAATGACCTACCTGACACAGCCTGAGTCGTTTCATTTATCAGTCGGATTACCGTCGACAAGAAAGGAAATAAAATTCGAGTAATAACATCATTTGGGGAAAAGAAATAGAATAAATACCGTGAAATCCGATTTTATAGTAACATGGAATGCGCAGTCTACGATACATACGTTACAAAGAAGGACGGCAGAATAATGCACTTTGATGTCGTGGTGGAAGCAAGCACAGCCCAGGAAAAGGCAATTGAGTACGGCAAGGAATACCTGTCTATTGCGGGTCAAGCTGGGCAAAAGATGACTTCAGAAGAATGTCAGTTCTGTCACATTCAGGCGGCGCCGCCTTTCGTGGAAAAAGCAATCAAGCAAAACGGTTACTGGATACAAAAGATGGAAGGCTGTCCTCAATAGGGCTTTTCCTATTTTTCATTAATTGTCAACAGGTCTACAATTGGCCGGGCTTCCAACTTTTCTCTTTGATTCTGACGTTATTTAACATCAAGCTACAACCGACGAGGACTGTTGAAATTCCATTTTGAAGCTACAAGTCTCACGTACAACAACCGACCGACACAAATTATAATTAAGGCATCCACTGCTGATGCATTGCAGAACAATGAATGACGACAGTATGTGGAACCCTGACAAAAGTCAGAGGATGCCCAAGGCCGAGGAAATCCTCAAAGCCAGAGAATTGCTGGCAGGTACTGTCAGAAAGACGCCGCTCCAGAGTTCCAGGACGTTCTCAGGACTCACCGGCACAAACCTCTTTATGAAGCTGGAATGCCAGCAGGTAACCGGCTCTTTCAAAGTGCGCGGAGCGTTTGTCAAGGTGAGCAAGCTTTCTGACAAACAGGCAGGGTACGGGGTAATTGCGGCATCAGCAGGCAATCACGCACAGGGAGTAGCCTATGCCGCTGCGATAAAAAAGATCCCGTGCACGATCATTATGCCACAGAACGCATCCCCGGCCAAAGTGGCCGCGACCAGATCTTACGGCGCCAAAGTCGTTAGACGGGGGGCAAACTATGACGAGGCGTGGGAGGCCACACAGGAGCTCGCGAAGGCAGAGGGGAAGACAATAATTCACGCTTTTGACGATCCTGATGTCATCACGGGCCAAGGAACAATAGGCCTCGAAATCTTGGAGGACCTTCCTGACGTTGATAGGATATACTTGCCGCTGGGTGGCGGCGGCCTTGCCGCAGGCGTTGCGATTGCGGTCAAGTCAAAAAAACCAAAGGTCAAAATAATCGGCGTTGAATCCAAAGCCTTTCCTGCAATGAAAGAATCTGTAGCGAAGGGCTCGCTCCAGTCTACCAAGCGAGGCTACAGTATTGCAGATGGAATTGCTGTGAAACAACCGGGCAAGTTGACGTACGAGATCGTGAGCAAGTACGTAGACGATGTTGTGCTCGTTGAAGATGTGTCTATAGTCAAAACGATGTTTCTCTTGATGGAGCGCGCCAAGTTAGTGGTGGAACCTGCAGGTGCGGCAAGTCTTGCATATCTACTCTCAAATGGTGGCCACGCAGGCAAAAATGACAAAGTCGCAACGATTCTGTCAGGAGGCAACGTAGACATGTACCTACTTGGACAAGTGGTAGCAAAGGGCCTGATGCAAATGGGCAGGATGCTCAAGATCTTCATACTGCTTCCTGACAAGCCGGGCGCATTGAAGGGTGTCGTGGACAGCATCTCAGAGCTCAGCATCAACATCGTTGAGGTTGAGCACGACAGGCTTAGTTCTCACATCCCTGCCGGGACTGCGGGTGTCTATCTGAGCCTCGAAATGGAGGACAAAAAACACGCGCAGCGTCTCGTAGAGTTCCTGAAGCAAAAAGGAATAGAGTTCAAAGTATTGAGCTGACGTAGTGAAGAATACTCTAGCCCAAAGACTACCCCCAGGTCGTAAAAAACTCGGATCGAAAAATACAGTGCTGGCGTAGAATTACACCAAATTTTCATTTTTTGAAATAGAACAAGCAGGAAACTATCGGCTTTGGCAGAGAAGAAATAATAAGCGCTATTTTCGTTCGTGCGTTTCAAAGACGCCGTGACCAGTCATACCTTTGTGAATCACTGCCCTCAGAATACGCCCAAAAAGCGGCATTGCAAGTTTCGCGAATGTACATAGTTTTCAAATCGTCACTCAAACCCGGCTTTTCTAGCAAGACCTGAAAGCGCAATTTAAATTGTCATGCTGGCTTGTTATAGAACTTTATACTTGCCGTATTCATTGCAAAGCAATGACAGAACCATTGCAATGCTATTAATCGACTAATCTTGATTCGGGCTTTGGCACTCTTTTTTCGTAAGTTGCGTGGCCAGACATTGATTTATGATATTGAACATCAGCCAAACTGAAAAATACGTTACTACATGTCTTGCAAATATAAGAAACGTTTTGTGGCTGCGGGTCGCCCATGAATAGCAATATTCGTGAGTCAGACCTATTTAGTTAGGCATGTCATCTAGTAATAGTACTATTTATGAGAAGAAAAAACCTGTTTCTATGAGCGATTTGGTATGTATGAGTTATTACCAGAATACTGGCTAAATAATACTGTCACTTGAGATAGCATGAGACGTGCAATTGACTACAGACATCTATACCCGATCTTACCGCCCAACATTTTCTACGAAAAAAGTAGAAAAGGCGATTCGCACGTTAGAGCCCCTTCTAGGCCGCGTGAATTTAGAAGTCTTGATTCGTCACTTTCAAACTTATGGCTATGGCCTAACTGGCGATAATAGAACATACAATCTCGCCGATATTCAACAAGCCTTAGAAGAGGTGTTTGGCGAAGGGGCTATGTTGTTGTTACTTAGGCATATCACGAAAGAACTGTTTGGGAGCGGGTAAATTCATGCTTCACTTTGTGCTTCAGTGAATGGCTTATTTCTTGGGCTAGTTTCGTATTCGCCATGACCGGTCGAGCCTTTATGCCATACCACGTCTTGATAAGAGAAAAACATTGCTTTACATTCTTTGCACAAATATCGCAGATTGGCTCCGTCTGCCATATATGAGGCGAGCTGTAATGTTATTTGTCGTAGCTGACGAGTCGTTACAGAGCTATTCTAAAGAAGAAATAACCAGCCCGACTATTAACATACTATTTCGCTCGAATACTGACTTAGCTTTCTCTATTAATAATGTGAGGCAGTAATTGATAATGATAGAATCCAGTCTGCTCGAACAAATGCTCCTCACAAATAGTCTTTTACGAGAGATGCTGGCAACTCAACGTGGCATTGACGAGAAACTTTGCAAGATCGCAATCAATACTAGTAGTCGTTAAGGGTTGTCTGGCAGGTATTTTAGCCACTTTGGCTAGAGCTTGGCATGTCAGAAGACATTTCTTCGTCATTATCTATTGCTTTTCGTTGACGATGTGACAGTTCATGTATGACCCCGCCAATTACTTGATCAAAATCGTCGTTGCTTAGAGTTGTAAGACGCGGGTGAGCATGCAGATATGATACTAACTCGGCGACGAAGGCATTAAAGCGCTCTTCATGCCATTTTATTTTTGTATTAGCCAATAAAAGGTACAACAGACTACTTGTTAAAATATCTGGCTAGTATGCTCGTTAAGTAACGTTTTCGCCCGCCGCACGTCATACAAGATTTTACCTTTTCAAGAAATTTCAAGAAATCTGTATCTTGTGCTTGTATCTGAACAATTTTGCTTGAAAATGACCATGTTAGCATCGTGGAAGACACCGGTCAATATTGAATAATATTGACTGACTAAACAATGCAATTATTTTACAGCATCAACGCTTATGAGGATACAGACAGGCAAATGTAACAAGCCGTGGCGGGCCGGTCAGTGCTGGTCTCATTAGCCGGTTTCAAGCGCAGGGTTTCAAGCGGCGCTTCTTGAATTGGCCTCGACCCGCCTACCTTTAGAGTATAGGTACAGTAAGCGCAAAAGTCTATTTATGCCTTCGCGCAACGTTTACCAACGGCAGTCTTTTCGTGATCTGTTAAAAGTTATGCGGCAGTTAATAGAAATAATGCCGTGAACGACCAGTCAGCTATCATAAATGCAAAGGTGCAAGTAATACTACTAAGCCCACATCACAAGCAGCCAACAGAAGCCTCGATTATGACGCCTACACAACCGCAAGCCCCGGTCTATCTAGAGATTGACCCTAACTTTGTAAACATCAGCTTCGCTTTATTAGAAGATGGCCGCACCTTACACGATAAAACTGACTCTATTATCGTGAAAACAGCAGACGCAAAGAAACTGGGTCTAATACCCGGCGATGTATTGACGCTAAAACTCGTCAAAGACAGTCAAAAATAAAAACAAATCCAGTATTGAAATACGTAATACGTTTCAACTGACGTAGTTGTATTCTCTGAATCCTGCCTTGTCTGCAGTGGTGCCGCCTAGCTTGACCAGCACGAACTCCTTGTGCGCTCTAACAACTGAATCAGTAAACGCGCGCTCGTTCCGATGAAGTCTTTCATACTCTTCCATGGAGAGCTTTTGACGCGGGCCGATGTCTTCTTCTAAGTCCATCTTGCTCACGACCTGCTTATACTCTAACTGTATCACACCACTGAATACCATAGCGCTGCTCCCGCTGCCATATGAGCCAAAGCCCACCCTCTTGCCTCCTAGTTCTGTTCCTTTCTTGAACTCAAACTCTAATAGGCTTCTTAGGCCCATGTACATCGACGCGGTGTAGAGGTTACCGATTATAGCCGAGGCTTCAAGCGAAGTGGCCATCTTTTTCTCGTACACTTCGTCGTAGAATGACGTCTGCATGAAGGCGCGCCTGAACTGTTCGTCTGCCTTCATGAATTGAGTGTCGGCTAGAATTGACTCGATCGTTCCGCGCGCGTCTTTTGGCTGCGGCTCTGTGGTCCCGATTTCTTTTATGACGTGCTTCCAGCGCGGCAGATGACGCCATTCGTGCCTCAGTAGATACGCGAGCGCCTTCTCGCCCATCTTCCGGTACGGGAGGTGCACTGCAAAAAAGTCAATGTGGTCGGTTATGGATTCGCCGTCCTTGAGCTTGATTAATCCGGACTTGATCGCCTTTTCCTTGTAGGCGTCAAATGCCTTCCTTACTGATATCAGGTAAAGCAAATTAGAATAGCTTCCATTCACAAGTGGTGTTTCCTTTCCAAACGGCCGGTAAAAGTCATATTCATTTTTGATAGTGGTAGAAGCGACCTTTTGGTCAAATGCCATCAGGCGCGGCTGCTCTTTGATAAGTAAGGCGATTGCGCCAGCTCCTTGTGTGTATTCGCCGGTAGAGCCCATGTCGTACTTTGCAATGTCGCTTACGATGACAACTGCCGCCTTGCCATTGTTCTCTTCGGCTCTGATCCAGTTCGCGTTGTCGTAGAGCGCATAGGAACCGCTCACGCAGGCGAATTTACATTCAATCCCTCCGGCGTGCTCAAAGGATCCTTCGCCGTAAATCTGCTCCAGCATTCCGATAACAAAAGAGTTCATTGCCTTTGATTCGTCCAGAGACGACTCTGTGGCGACGTACACCCGCCCAATGTCCTGCGGATGCAGGTGGTTTCTCTGCATCAGCTTCAAACATGCGTTTGCGGCCATACAGGCAGAATCTTGATTAGTGTCGGCTATTGCCATCTTTTTGATTCCTATACCGTATTCGAGTTTTTGCGGGTCAATGCCTCTTGCTTCCGCAAAATCTTTGTAATCGAGGTAAAGTTTAGGCACGTACATAGCCAGATCGTCGATACCTACTACTGGCATTACTGACACTCGTAATCGTGATAGTCATTTAAAGGTATTTCTAGAGAAATTTGACCTATACATATCAATTTATTTGAGCAAGCTACCGAGAGAATCTTCTCAAGGCAGGCAGCTGGAGCTACTTACCACAATGTTCGCGCGCACCACCGTCGAATCGATCTGTCTTGCCTCACCTCTGGCATATGCGCCGGCGAGGATGGTAGTTCTCCCGCATTCGCAATGCCATGTATTCAGTTACCGAGGTATGAAAAGACGCTTTGCGTCGCATGTTTTATATTTCCATGACCTTACCTACAAGTAGGGATGGGCCAAGAAGAGCGGGAGTTTCTTCAAAAGCTATGCGATTCTATCTTGAACGCCGACAAGACTGTCAGGTTCGCCGGCGTGATAAACAGCGAGGGCAAGCTCTTGATCGGCAGGTATCGCTCCGACATTCCGTCACCCCTTATCAAGGCCAATAGCGAAAGTGATGCAAGAGCGACATCGTTTTACAGCGCATACCAGGCGCTAGCCATCAATAAAAAATTTGAATCAGACCTTGGGCAAATACGGTTTCAGATGACAGAATTCGACAAGGTGACACTAGTGTCGGTGCCACTGACTGCTACAAATGACAGGTTCCTCTGCATCTCCCTTGATGCGCCCACATACCACGAAAGAGTCATCCCAAAGATTCTAGACATAATCGGTTGAATCATCACATTTAAATTGTCTATGCGCTAGACCACTCCTACATCGACCAAACCGATGGGGAACAAACTGTCTGGTTGGAGCGCAGGTGAGAAAAACTGCGCTTCGCCAGACTATTTTAATCAACTATTCTGATATCCACTTCATCGTATGCGTCCTTTACCGCAAGTAAAAATAAGTCCTCTTCATAGATCAGTAACCAGTCTTTGACCCCAATGACTGGAAGTTTGCGCACGAGTATCTTGCCGGTATCGTTTATGGTGGTCATGACGTAGGCAAGCCGCGGCCGCCCGCCCTTGATTTTGAACAGTGTTTCCTGCAATTCAATGCCAAGCCGCCCGGCCTCGATGTTTAACGTGACAATGTCGCCGTACCTATTTTCTACTTTGGCCGTTACGTAGCTCTGCCCCACTTCGAACTGTTCGATGTGCAACATCACCTTGTTGGATGCTGACGAGGTGTCCGGTATCTCCCGGTACAATGTCTCTGAAAGCTCGTCATGGAAGCCCTTCATTGCAAGTCCGATATTTTCCTTGCAAACCTCTGCATAGCAAGTACCGCACCAATGACTCCTGCGACTGCTATCAGCGCGCCGGCGGGAAACTCTGGCACGACCACCGTTCCTCTTGCAATGCCATTCCTCGTCTGGTCAGTCTGACCGTCCTTCATGATGCCTGTTATCTGCACCTCCATCCGGTAGTTCTCGTTGCGCGGAAAAATGATTGTTTGAGTGCCGGTACCGCCCTTTGCCAGAAGGTTAGACTTGCTATAGACCTGTGTGCCGTTGTTGTCAAGTATCCGAAGGTTATAGTTCACATCGTCGGTAATCTTTTGTCCCGAAAAACCGTCGAAGAAGGAAAGCGTCAGCCTGGAGTCAGCGCCGGCGTTCAGCTGGCTCGGGGTCCATTCAACCAAAACGTTAACATTTCCGCTGTCAGTGAGCATTTCACCAGTAGTCTGAGCGTTTTCACCGGTTGCCGGAGCAAGCGTAAACGTCATTTCTGATGTCTCTGCAGATATTTTTCCGGCCATGTTGATGATATCGTTCTTATTCACAAGGTAATGCAGCGTAAGATCTTGTTCGGAAGAATACGGGTCAATCGCTAGCATTCTGCCGGATATTTGGTTGCCGTTCACTGTCGCGGCAAACGAAGAAGTATCACCAAGCCCTTCAAGCGACTTGGGGATCTTCACTTCCTCATGAACAAAGATGTTAGTGGATTTGATTCTCGTTACATTCCAGTCAAATGGCATGACCCAAGTGAATTGTTCCTTTTGTGCGTTAAAGTCAAAGTCTCTAACCTTGTCGTAATATGATATTATTGTAGTGTTGAAAGACTGCCCCTTGTATTCTAATGTTTGGGTAAAGATGTCGCCTACGCTAAGCCACGAATCGAATCGCGGGATCTGATCAGGCGGAAAGAGGTTGCGTATACTGTCTATTCCGAGTATATCTATACGGAGATGGTATATGCCACCCTCAAGGAACATGGGTCCGCGGATGTTAATTGTTCCTCCGGGATCTGCAACCCACGCGTTCAGGAATTGTTCCCGCGTTCCAAGAATTTCCGTTTCACCTTCAATGGGTTGAATCTTCAGTTGAAGCAGACCACTTTCAGTGTGGAAAGTGTCAGTGAAGATCTCTTTCGCATTTTTTCCCACTCCTTTTTCTACAGTGATGATGAATGTGGTATATTGTATGGTCTGATTGTTGTTTGCATCGTACAACCTCAATAGCACATACGCATCATTCCTATTTGCATCTGTCAGGATTGGAGGATTTACCTTTACCAATAACTCTGCCTTTCTGTTGCCAAGCGATGCGCTGAATGTTTCGGTGGTAAGGCCGTCCGCAAATGCCTTTCGGGTTGGAAGCATAATTGCAAAAATCGAAAAAACAAGAACTGCAGAGAAAGTGAAAGCTAAGACCTTCTGCCTGCCTACATGCACATGAACTATATACTTTCCTGTGTATTTAATTCTTAATACCTTGCTGTAATGATTTAATTATCTCGTATCGATTATCATAAACAGGTGTCAACGCAGAAGTTCGTTGCAATAGCATCGATAGCCGCCGCGGCGGTCATTTTGATTACAGTGTTTACAGTGCTTTCAAGATCTGACAGCACGAAAATAGCTACAAACAGTTCAGCCTTGGGTCAGGAGGACAGCAACACCCCGATAAGAAACATCCTTTACAATGTGAAATTCGAGTGCGGTACGATATCCGGAGCCGAAGGGCCGCTGAGGCCGGGTCACTACGACACCGACATTGGCATTCTTAACAAACAGGACTTTCCGGTAAAAGTTCAATGGAGTGCTAGTGCAAATGACGATAGAAATACGAACTCGATAATAAAGACATTACAGCCGCAGGGTGTTACTGGCATCGTATGTAAAGACTTGCGCCAAGTTCTTGGAAACGACCTGTCCTTTGTCGAAGGGTTTGTAATTATTAGTGTGCCTGTGGAGCCGGGGTTGCTTGGATCTCTGTCTAACGGTTTTACCGTGCTAGGCCGCGCCGAAGATATCAACATTCTTGAAGTACAGGCGTTCTATACTGCAAATGCACTTGATGAGCTTCCGCACGAGGTGTTGGTCGACAAGATCACATTTACAATTGTTAATGATACGAGTGGCAAGATCCCTTCAGAAATGATCGGAAGAGTCCTTGATAGCACCGTGCCGTCAACCATGAACGAAATATCAGAACCCGCATCAAAGCTCAAAGGCATGCTGGCAGAAAAATTCAGCCTGTCAGAACAAGAGCTTGCCGACCTTCAGATAGAGATACATGATGTAGGCATAGGCGTCGGCACGATGATCGATGACCATGCGATTTCATTGTCAAAAATCATGCCGCAGGCAAGCGGATAGCAGTAAGCTTACACAAAAAAACAATATATTCTTCCTGTGGCCTCACTCATGCATGGCTAACTTTACCCTTCCTCCATTGCCTTACTCGTATGATGCACTGGAGCCACACATTGATGCAAGAACCATGGAAATCCATCACACAAAACATCACCAAGCATATACCGACGGCCTGAACAAGGCACTCGGCAATTTAGGCTCGGATTGGCAGAACAAGAATGACGTGGTCGAGATCTTGAAGAACATTGATTCAGTCCCGGATAGCGCAAGGAGCGCCGTCAACTTCCACGGCGGAGGCTACAACAATCACGCCCTCTTCTGGAATAATATGAAAAAGGGAGGCGGTGGAGAACCAGGCGGCGAGGTGGCAAACGCGATCAAGAAGGTATTTGGCAGCTTCAACGACTTTAAAACAAAATTCCAGACGGACACAGTCGCAATTCAAGGAAGCGGCTGGGGCTGGCTCGTCAAGAATGCATCTGGGGGTGTGCAGTTCATTACCATGCCAAACCAGACAAGTCCATGGACCAGATGGAACAAGGAAAAGCTCGTTCCGCTCCTGGGGCTAGACGTATGGGAACACGCGTATTATCTAAAGTACCAGAACAAGCGTGCTGACTATGTCACGGCCTGGTGGAATGTAGTCAACTGGGACGAAGTAGGCAAGAGATTCAGGTAACTTGCCTTTTTCATTTTATACTAGGCAAAGCAATGCAGATCATGCCATATCGCGTGATCTGCCCGGCCTGCAATAATTCTTTTCCAAGCTATGAAAAATATGTTGACCATGTCTTCAAGAACCATAGTGATATGCCGGCACTTCGCATGAAAGCTAGAATTGTGTGTGACTAGCTTCTTCGTTGATCAATGAAATTGACAAAACCGTAATTCTCGCGCGTTGTCCTGCTGACGGCCATGTTGTAGCTATAAATCTTGCGTGAATATTCTTGTAGGACGGGCATCATGCCGTCTATCGACTTGTCTAGATAAAACCCTGGACAGTCGCCCGTAAACTGGAATGTCGCGTGCACTATCGGCTGCTTCCTGGCGTCGACTTCGAGCCATGATGCAAATGGATAAAGCCAGCAGACGCCGGGCTTGTCTGGGTGAATGCCGCAGAACCCCTGCTCGTCCAGAAACCTGCAACGAAGTGGCGTCCCGTCTTCGTGTTCTTGCTCGTCCATTTTCCGCTTGAGCGAAATCATGCTCAGTGTCGTTATCACGTCGCCAAAGGCTGCCTGCTCCTGCCAGCTTGAGATTCGAGTTTCGTTCTTTACAAACTCGGACTTTGAGTCATAACCCACCTTTTTCGCTATCCTGCCAATGTCGTCCTTTGTGAGCGGCAGCCTGCCCTGACGCTCGCAGCAATTATGGCAGTCTGGCCAGAGGCATTTCCACAAAACATAAAGTTTGTCCTTCGACAGCGTCGGAATATGAAACACGACGCCTCCAACATTTATCGGTGTGTCGACCACATCGTCGCGTCTACCTGTCTGGAGGTCGTACAATCCTGGATCTATCTTCCACTTTCTGGCAAGGACGTCGAGCGCATCCTTGACCGAGCTCTCGGTCTGCACTGCCATAAATTATAAACCCGGAGGTTTAAACGTACTCCACCTTGCTAAGCACGCAGCACGAACGACCCGTGGAAGAGCAGCCAGTTCCGAGAAGGAAGGGGAAGCATGCTTCATCCACAGAGAACCGCAGGATGGTATGGGAAAATGTAGTATGGCCGTTGGTGCTAGATATCAACCGATCTTATTTCACTCTAAAAGAGTATCATGCAAAAAGGGACGCCTTTTGCAAGGACAGAGGCATAGCGCCTTCAAAGGTCGCCGGCGGTTTTGTTTCGCTTTTGATAAAAAATATCATCACCAGAGAAAAGAACGTCTATTCTATCCACTACCGGCTTATCCCCTATATGAGAAAAAAGGCGCTGCTCGAATATGGCCTTGTGACCAGGGAAGTCAACACAAAACGTTAGAGTCAATTACCGCCTTAGTCTTGCCTGTTATTCGTCATCAACGGAACTCTTTTTTGATTTTTTCGTCAAAAATCGAGGTTATACCCGGAAATGGTATAATCCAGTAGCCAGCAATAGTAATATCGGCCTCAGCTATTTTTGTTTAATCTGCTTTTGTAGCATCTATGCCAGTCTGTGAATAGAATAGGTGCCAAGGATCGCAGCAATTACATTGATTTTTCAGGCTTAAATGAAGTTGTTTTTGTTTAACTCGGTACTTGTACCTGCTTTTTAACTGCGTCACATATCTGCTTCTGCACGAATGGTTTTCGCAGTATACTCAAAGGCTTCAATTCTGGTGCATCAGATTGGATATCGTTGATAGATATGTCGTATGCTGTCATTATCATAATTTTGATGTCTTTCCTAATCTTTCGTAACATGACCGCCAGGGATATCCCGCTAATCTCAGGCATCCGAAGATCAATTAAAGCAAGAGCATATCTCTTGGGATTGCTTTTGAATACTTCATAGGCGTTAAGAGGATTGCTAAATGTGTCAACTTCAAATGCCCATTTTTCTAAAATCCTTCTAACTATGGTAAGTATATCGATTTCATCATCGACAATCATGATCCTGTGCTCGGATGCCAAAAGCTAGTCGCCTGCATACATTGACTTTATGCCTCAAATCTAAGAAGAGTATGTTTCTAATAAATAGTTCTATGAAAAAGTTCTGTGCGATCTTAAGCTGAATTCTGAAAAAGAAATCACCATAAAATATTTTATTTAGTTCACCGGTGTGCAATGGGTCAGAGAACGGCGTAGTAGCCCTTCACTTAATTTCCGTTGGCGCACCGATACAGGGAGAGTCGGATGTCCGGGACTAGACCGGCTCTCCTTGTATATGCGTCCGATCCCGTGCTGCAAGGACCGTGGCAGAGAATTAGTAAGGTCTTTATTTTTATACGAGCGCGGCGGGCTTTACGATGCCGACCGCCTCACTTTAACTAATGCCAAGTTGTTGCGTTTTTGTGCGTGGTGTCATAGAAAAGTCGCTCTCAAAATCGAATAAAGTTAGCAAAGTTATCGCAAGTCGGCAGGAGCGGCAAAATAACGCTAACTGGCACCGCTAGAGTCAAATATCGGGCATGTAGTCGGGTTTTTGGTCAGCCCGGTCGTCTAGTGGCCAATCTCCAAGGTTGAGGGCTAGGGATTCCAGGCTCTGGATCTTACTAGAAGAAAAGAAACCTGGAGACAGCAGTTCGAATCTGCTCCGGGCTACCATTTCTTTTTTCTTATGCTTTCGGGCCCGCCTCTACTATCTCTTTTGAAACGCTGCCAAACTTTTCAAAGTTCTTAACAAAGAGCGCGGCTAATCGTTTTGCGGCCGCATCATACCTGTCCTTGTCTGACCAGGTGTTGCGTGGGTCGAGCACTTCGTCAGGAACTCCGTGGCACGATGTTGGCATGTCGAGGTTGAATATGACATGGTGCTTCACTGGAACTCGGTCAATTTCGCCGTTGAGGGCCGCGGTAACCATCGCTCTTGTATAAGCGAGATTCATTCTCTTGCCAATGCCGTATGGTCCGCCAGTCCAGCCGGTGTTGATGAGGTAAACTCGGGTACCATGCTCCGTCATCTTTTTTCCAAGCATTGCGGCATACTTTGAAGCGTGCAGCGGCATGAATGGAGCGCCAAAGCATTGCGAAAATGTTTCTTTAGGCTCTGTTATACCGCGTTCGGTCCCGGCTAGCTTGCTAGTGTAACCTGACATAAAGTGATACATCGCGCCTTCTTTTGTTAGTTTTGCAATTGGTGGCATCACACCAAACGCGTCTGCGGTCAGAAACACAATGACTTTTGGGTGTCCAGCTATACTTGGGATCACTGCGCCGTCAATGTAATCCAGAGGGTAGGCCACGCGCGTATTTTCTGTTAAACTTCCGTCGTCAAAGTCCGGCTCCCTTGTGTCGTCGCGCACGACGACATTTTCCATCACAGAGCCAAAGCGGATCGCGTTCCAGATCTGTGGTTCCTTGTCTTTTTTCAGGTTGATGCACTTGGCGTAGCAGCCGCCTTCAAAATTAAAGATGCCACTGTCAGACCAACCGTGTTCGTCGTCCCCTATCAGCCGCCGGTCCGGATCTGCCGACAACGTGGTCTTGCCAGTTCCAGACAGTCCGAAGAACAGTGCGGTGTCGCCGGCTTTGCCGACGTTGGCAGAACAGTGCATAGGAAATATGTCTTTTCTTGGCAGGACAAAGTTCATTATGGAGAACATGGCCTTTTTGATCTCGCCAGCATACGAAGTCGATCCTATAAGCACCAGTTTTTTCTTGAAGTTGATTATGATGAAGGTTTCAGTTCTGGTACCGACCTCTTCCGGGACGGCAGCAAAGTCATCGCATGAGAGCAGGGTGAATTGAGGCTTGAAGTTCTCGTACTCCTCTTGGGTTGGTCTGATGAACAGCTGCCTGGCAAAGAGATTATGCCATGCCCTGTTATTAATCACCCTTATCGGCAACCTGTTCTCAGGATCTGCCCCCACAAAGCCGTCAAAGACAAAGAACTCCTTGTCTTCAACATGGTTCTTCATCCTGCGGAATATCTTGTCGGAGTTCTCTTCAGAGATCGGATGGTTGACCTTGCCCCAATCGACGACGCTGTGGGTGAATTCATCGTCGACGATGTACTTGTCGTCTGGCGACCTGCCGGTGAACCGGCCGGTCTTAACAGAGAGTGCCCCGGTGGAAGAGAGGATGCCTTCCTTTCTATTGATGATTAGCTCGACTAACGATGGAACTGACAGGTTGTCATGAACCCTGCCAATCTTGATATCCATCTCTGCGACCTGTATCATAGACTTTGTAGTTATAATCTTTGGGTTGTCTCCTAGAAGCACATGATTTTAACATTCACTGCAGATTTAATCGATTTAGTGCAATAGTCATAGAAGCGGGTTCTACTTCTATCTACTTTTTTCTATGCGGATGGTGCTCGTATAGTTTTTTTCTTGATAACAGGACTTGTGTAGCGAGACTTGAGCGTTGAAATGAAGCGGTCGATTTCGGCCGGCGTCAGCAGGACCATTTCTACATCAGGAGACAAGCTTTGTGTGAGTGAAAGCTGGTAGCTTAAAAAGATTTTCAGACTACCCACGCTCCATTCGAGCTTCTCAGGCAACGTTTTAGCTGGCAGCTGCCGGTAACATGGGCGGGCGCAGCTATAACTGTTCTAGTACCTTTCTTATGTTGTCAGCCTTTTTTGTTAGAATGTCGAGAAACTCGGCAAACTCGTCCTCTGTAGCATTACGCTTGAGCACGCGTCTTGTCTGATAATGAAATGAGTTGTATATGCGTCCGATCGCCATGCCAAACGCAAAGTCGTCTTGGCTCCCTATCGGGATGTGCTGAAGGCTCTTCAAGATCTTCGAAATTTCGTCGATATTTGACACTGTCTCGTCTATCTTGCCAAGCACTGCCTTCTTTACCCTGCCGTCCATCGACTCTGATGTATGCTCATACATGCGCTATTAAAATAATCCGTAGCGAGACGACTTGAGGTCTGACAACAGATTAAATTGGATCTTCTCGTCAGCATCCTTTGTTTTCGCTCGCCGATTAAGCCAGCTGACGAATTTGTGTTCAAGCGTGCTGCCCTTGTTATCCAAGATGCCGCTTCCCGGCAGCTGCACAAGCTGCCTTGCAACTGCCTTATCGACAGACACGACATAAAAGTTCCACCCAAAGGTCTGCTCTGCCGCGCTTATGCGCACGGCGGATTCCTCGGCATGTACCATCATCAGGACTTAGCCCATTATGGCTTCAATCATTTTAGGGTCTGCCTCTGCCGAGGTTGCCTGCATGACTATGAGCTCGGGATCGAAGTCTGACATGTAGTAATGTAATAGACCTGCAGGCTATTTTTGCGCTTTTATCATGCTTGTCAGATCGATGCTAAAAAAGGTCTTTAGTATGCCTACGTAAGTCTGGACAGGCGGAGGGACCTCGTCTTCGCATGCAACTCCCATGTTCCACGCGTTTATCCATATCACCATTCCCTGCAGCATGTTGACAAAGCGCCGGTACTCGCCAGGCACGACTTCGAGCGCGTCGATGTACTGCTCTGCCAGCAACCATGCCGCAGTAAAGTCGATGCAGTTAGTGCGGTAGATCGCCTTTATCTGCTGGCGTATCGATCTAGCGCGCTTGAACGGCTTTTTGCTAACAAAAAACGGGAAATCTATCTTGTCAGGCAAAGTCATGCCGAGGGGAGCCCAAATCGTTATCACTCGGGCGCCTTCCTTTAGTATCTTGAACCGCTCCGTCATTGCGTCGACCATTTCCGGGTCGTTGAACCAGAAGAGCAATACTGAAGCGTCTGAAATGTTGGCTTTTCTGATGTCGGTGTTGACTATTTCAGCATTCTTGATGCCAGCGATTTGTTTCCGCGCCTTGGCAGCATTGGCTTTATTGAGCTCGATCCCGACGGATTTCTTGACGCCAAATTCCTTGGCTGCAATTTTGACTGCGCCGCCCTCGCCGCATCCCAGGTGATAAAATACGTCGCTCTTTTTCAGCTTCGCAAATTTGAATATCTTTCTTATGACTTTGTCGGGAGGCGAGACAGCTTCTCCTGTGACGATCGACTGTGGTAGTGAAGAGAGGAATTCGTCTAGTTCCAACTGTATGTGGAATTCCTGTCCGATAATAAAAAGTAAAGTTTGACCGCGCAGCCGTACCAATTATTATACCCCGACGTCCCATGTAATCGCATAATGACCGTGCATGCTGAGATCAGCATTGTGCCAATTACAGTGCAAAACGACACCAGCATGAGCAAAGAGATAGCCTGTGCATTTGAGGCTATTCGCAAAATAAAAAACATCAAGGTTACCCTTACGGCGCTTGGAACTCAGGTCGAAACCAAAAACCTCGGGAGCGTCCTTCAGGCTGTCGAGGCTGCTTACAAAGCAGCAAAGTCTGCCGGCGCCAAGCGCGTAATATCGACAGTTAGGATAGACGAACGTCTAGATAATGCCCAGACACTGCAGGATAAAATAAAATCCGTAAAGCGAAAGCTCAGAAAATAATGGGCCGTTGTCCGAATGTTAGGTGGCCACCCATCCGCAAGAGCCTACAATCATGAACTTTGTTTCTTATTATTAAAGCCACTTCTTATTTTCATCTGAACAGCATACGGGTCAAAATCTTTTTCATCTAGTGGGTGTTCCGACATTAGCTTTTTGATTTCTTCGATGCTCATTCATTGATTACCCTTGAAGTGTGGCTTTGAAATAGTAAGGCCAGTAATTATTAATTTGAATAACATTATTTTACAAACATTTGGTTTCCGAACTTTGGAAGGTTATACCTGTAAATGGTATAAGCAATGTCCCTTTCTTGCACCAGCTCCACCGGAAGTAATAGATTCAAAGCTCGTTAATTACTCCCCCTCTCACATGGGGCTACTAGGCGAGCAGGACGAGTGCTACCCTCGCTATCCATCACAATGCGTTGGTTAGTGCATTTTCCGGTAATGAATAGCTAAAGACAGCCTGTCATAAAATCCTGTTCTACATATCGGACAGTAACAGTAAGACATCAAGTCACGGATTCTCAATGATTCGAGCTTGAACATACTCTTTGCTATTGAGGCCCAACAGAGCTAATCAGTACTAACGAGTAATTATTATGACAACTGCTAACAATCTTTTGCAGCGCTTTGGTCGTGTCAGCTTAAAGAGTGTCTTGTCAACTTGCTAAACAATTTCAGCTTGTCCAAATGACACTCTACAGTATGGTCAAAGCCCATTCTGTTAAGGGCTTCTGAGAGGTAGTGTGCTGTCTGGTTAAGTGCATCACTAGTCATTTTCTGCTCCTCGATTACTATCGTGATCTTGTAGGTCACGTTCGCTAGCCTATTCTGGGCATCACATTTAAGGTACGTGGAGAACTGTTCCACTTTTCGGCCAACGATTGACGAATAAGCAGTATTTATAGTTCCCCGATTCTGTCGTCTTTGGGTTATCCCTCAGTATTACGCCACCCGAACCCTTTTATGAGATCGCCGGAAGATTTACTGCATGCCAGAAACCTTATGCAAGAAATGTGGCTCAGAGCTGCAAGAAGGAGACCAGCTGTGTTCGCTCTGTAATCAGGGACTTAGAATGCATTGTTCAAATTGCGACTTCATCTCTGATACCAAATTCCATGTAGACTGTGCTAATGCAGAGTTGTTCCTTCACTAGTTGCGCAAAAAGCGTCGGCTTTAACAATAACAACAGATTAACATTAATGGCGATTTTCAACCTTATATTTCTAAATACACTGTGCCGTTTTCAACAGTCACCTTGTACTTGCCAAGGTCTTTCAGCTTTTGTGGAAACCAGGTCATGCTGCCTGTGGTAATGTCCCACTTGGAGCCATGCCAGGGGCAGGTCAGCTCTTTTCCATTCAGCTCGCCTTCATGGAGCTCGGCACCAGCGTGAGTGCAAACATTGCCAGTGGCGTAGTAGTTGCCTCCAACGTTTGCGACCAGTATTTCCTTGCCGCCCGCAGTGACGTGGGTCATCTTGCCTTCCCCAATTTCAGAAGCCCTGCCGACCAAAACCTTTGCCATACGCACATCTTTGAGACGGCGGTATTTTAATTTCACTGCCCGGGAAACATTCTTTCTGAAAAGTTTGCGAGTTTTTTCAGCGCGTCCCTACGTTCCTCCATTTCTATCTCAGAGCCTTCAATTGCGCCGTAAAGGAAGCGGATCGATTCGTCGTAGACTTTCCTTGCAACCGGATATGGCACCCCATCTTTGCCGCCATGGGCGAAGCTGTATTTCACCGGGTCGTTCCACGACGCCTGAGCCCCGTACATCAGCTCCGCAATAAGCGATAGCGCTCTCACGGTCGCACCGCCTAAACCGCGGATCGATAAAAGCTCTTCGTAATTGCTCGGCTGGATTTCATAGATGCGCCTGAACAGGTCCCAATCAAGTCTCCTTGGCATTTCATAGCCAGACGCGTCAACCATCTCGCTGCCGAGCCACCGATCAAGCGTAAACTTTGCAGTCAACCTGTAGACCGAAGACTTCAAGTTGTTCGTGTCGCCTTTGACAAGATCGACGCACACCTTCTGGTTTTCCTCAGACTGCAAAGCTGTCATATCAAGAGAACTAGGATTCTTCTTGTCGCCAATGATCCCGGCGTGCGGTTCGCGTACAAAATTTTGAATATCGCCAGAAAGCCAGTGGTAACGGCGCGCCATCTTGTTGCTTGGGTTCATTCCCTGCTGCACTACTGCCCAATTCGCCCGCTCGTCAAAAAGTATAACATGGTGGTAAAGCGAGTATCCATCCTGTACGGCCGCGCTATCCACCTTGGCGGCCATCCTGCTTGCATGCAGAAGCGAGTCTATTTTTGCAGAAGAAAGGCCAGAGCTCTCTGCAAGGAGTGGTATGTCTTTCCGGGCAGATGTTGATTTCTTGCCCTTGCCCCCTGCCATTGATATGCCATGGATGTGTGGTTTGAGTGCCTGTTTTAGGACGCCTGAAACGACAGTGGTAACGCCGGACGAATGCCAGTCAAAGCCCAGTACGCATCCAAAGGCCTGAAACCACAATGGCTCAGACAAACGCTTCAGGAATTCCATCTGCCCATATTGGTCAATTATCACTTTTGACATCGCATGGGACAGCTTGATCATCCTGTGGACGAGGTATGCCGGTGCGTACCCGGTATGGAGTGGCAGGTTGATAAATGGCGCCTTTTGCAACTTACGCGCCCTTGAGAAAAAGCCGTAACTTTTGCTTTGCAAGTGGATCCACCGGCGTGAACCTGAGATGCAAGCCGCAGCATGGGCAATGGGTGTTGCTGCATCTCAGGTAGACTTCGCACCTGCGGCAGTACCTCAATCCCTGCTGGTACGGATTTAGTATCCTCCCTCCGTTGGGGACCAACCTGACGCATATGTTCTTGCAGGTCAAATACTTCATAGGCAGTAAGGCTGCTTATAACCAGACCAGCACCATGGGGAGAGGGGGGCATACATCAAATATGCCCCATGGCCATAGGACGCAGCAATGCGCGTTGCCATTATCGTCGTGCTGGCATCGGCTGGGCTCTTGAGCGGCGTGCTCGACGCCATAACTGACCTGATAGCAGAGTACGGCTATCCGGCTGTCTTTGCGGCAGCATTCCTTGAAGTGATATTCCCACCGATCCCAAGTGAGGTTATCTTTCCGCTTGTAGGTTTCACCGCCCAGAAAGGGGGGCTCGGGCTTGAAAACGCGATTGGCATGGCAGCGGCAGGTGCTCTCGGCTCTACGGCAGGGGCAATAGTAATCTATTTCGTTTCGATGAAAGTAGGACGTGCAACTATTGTGCGATTTGGCAAGCACATTAGGGTTAGCGAGCAAGAGATCGAAAAAGCAGAGAGATGGTTTGCAAAGTATGGTTCCGTCGCGGTGTTCACCGCAAGGATGGTGCCCGGCATCCGCGAAATAATTTCAATCCCCGCCGGTATCGGCAGGATGAGTATTGTAAAGTTCGTGGCGTACACATTTGCTGGATCGCTTGTGTGGTGCATTGTCCTGACTCTTACAGGCTATTATCTTGGTGAAGCGTGGAGCGAATTTTCAGAACAAGCGTCATCCGCGTTTACGATCGTCAGCATCATCGTCATTGCAGGCATTATCGCAGGAATCGGCGTCTGGTACGGCAGGCGCAGAAAGGCGCCTGCAAAAAGTAATGACTAGACTGCCTTCATGAGAAGGCACAGTAGCGCCTTTTGTACATGCAGCCTGTTTTCGGCTTCTTGCCACACCATTGACGATTTGCCGTCAATTACCTTAGTCGTAACTTCCATGCCGCGCTTTGCAGGGAGACAGTGCATGAATATCGCATCCTTTTTTGCGAGCTTCATGATGTCAGAGTTGACCTGATACTTTGGCAGAAAGGTCGTTTCCCTAGCTGCACGTTCGCCTTCCTTGCCAATCGACACAAAAGTATCAGTCATTACAACATCGGCATTCTTTGCAGCTGCAACCGGATCTTCTGTTATTGAAATGTCGGCCCCAGTCTTCTTGCCTTCTGCTTTGGCAAGCCTCACTAGTTCAATCGGCGGCTCGTAACCCTTTGGACAGGCAGCAGTCATGCTGATGCCCATCTTGGCGCAGCCAAGCAAAAGGTCGTTGCAGACGTTGTCGCCGTCCCCAAGCCAAGCAAGGCTCAGTCCTTTCAGTTTTTTCTTGTGCTCCTGTATAGTCAGCAGATCCGCAAGGATCTGGCATGGATGAAACACGTCAGAGAGCCCATTAATTACAGGAATTGAAGCGTAGTCAGCAATTATCTGGACGTCCTTGTGGTCATAGACGCGCGCCATGATGCAGTCGAGATATAGTGATAGCGTCTTGGCGGTGTCCTCGATCGTTTCGCCCCGGGATAGCTGGATGTCATTTGCGCTCAGGTATAATGCATCCCCGCCAAGTTGGTACATTCCTACCTCAAAGCTGACCCTTGTTCGGGTTGACGGCTTTTGAAATATCATGCCCAGCGTTTTTCCGCGCAAGAGCAGCCGTGCTTTGCCGTTCTCTTGCTCGCGCCTGAGCTTGCTCGCTAATGTCAAAATCAAGTTGATTTCCCGCGCGCTTAGGTCTGCGATACTGAGCAAATCTTTCTTACTTAAGTAGGTCTTCAATGTCTTCATCTGTTAGATATATTACCTTGTCTTCTTGCCCATCAGTGTCTTTATCTTCTTTGCGCTTCTTCTTGTCCTCCTTTTCCTTCTCAAGTCTTTGGCGCTCCTCTTCCTCGAGCCTTGCTCTTTCTTCCTCTTCTCTTGCCTTCCCTTCTCGCCGGCGTTTGTCATCCTGTTCCTTCTTACGATCCTCGTCGGTTTTTTTCTTCCCGCCAAATAGTCCGAACCTGCCCTTCTTTTCCTTCGGCTCTTCCACCTTGGGCGGCGGTGTGGGTAGCGTGTATTCTGCCTTTGGTGCTTGCTTTGGCTCCTCGCGCACTACTGACTTGATTGAAGGCTTTTCTTGAACCGGTGGCGGTCCAGTTGGAGCAACAACGGCAGGGCGGGGCTTCTCTGCTGGCTTGGGCGCCGGTGGCGAAGGAACCTCTTCTTTTGCCTCAACCTCGGGTACTTCTTCCGGCGGAGCTTCAGTTGGCTCTGGAGCCCTCGGCATTGACATCAGGTTTTCAACGCTTACTTCGCCCACAGTCCCGAATAACGACTCGATGAATTTGTCGGGATCGAATGGAATAATGTCGTCGTAGCCCTGGCCGACGCCGACGTGTGTGATTGGCTTTGAAGTGATGTGTGCAATTGAAATCGCGGCTCCACCCTTTGCGTCGGCGTCTATCTTTGTCAGTATCGCGCCGTCAAAATTGGTATATTGGAAAAACTCCCTTGCCTGGTTTATGGTATCGTTGCCGGCAAGCGAATCGCCAATGAACAACTTGATGTCCGGCTTGACGACCCTGACAATCTTGCCCATTTCGTCCATAAGGTTCTTTGAAGTTTGCATTCTACCCGCCGTGTCCATGAGAACAACATCGATAAAGTTCTTTTTAGCGTGCTCGTACGCATCACGACCTACCGACGACGGATCAGCCCCGTACCTCTGCTTGACTATCTTTAACGAGAGCCTGTTGGTATGCTGCTCTAATTGCTCAATTGCACCTGCCCGGTGTGTATCGCCTGCCGCCACAACGACAGAGAAGCCGGCCTTGCGCAAGAGGTTTGCGACCTTGGCCACGGTCGTTGTCTTGCCAGTTCCGTTGATACCAAGGAAAACAATGACAAATGGCCCTGCCTTATTGTTCTTTTTCGTCTTTATCTTTTCACCCAGATCAAGTTTACCGGCGCGTGCAAATATCTCTGCGACGGCAGCCTGTAGTTTTGACTGTACTATCTGGGCTGCTTCCTGGCTTTTTTCAATCCTTAATCCAAGCAATTCTTTTTTCAGCTTTGTTGATAAATCATCGACGACTTCCTGAGCCACATCACTTTCTAAAAGCGCAATTTGAAGGTCCAGCAGGGCGTCGTCAAGGACTTTGTCGGTGAGTTCCCTTTGGCCGATACTTTTTGCCGCGCTTGAAAATGCCTTTTTCAGCTTGTCAAACATTGGCTTTCAACCAAACTCAACTGGGTTGCTGGGCAGCCCGTATCATCTGGTTGATCTGTGCCTGCACTTGCTCCATGCGCATCGCTATTTCCTGCCTCTGCGCCTCGAGCTGCCTTACCGCAATTTCGTATTGCTTTATCCGGGATTCAACGTAATTAAGGGCGTCCTCTCGGTTCTTTTCAAGTGCAACGCCAGCGTCCAAGGCCACGAGTACCTTCTTTATTGGCGGCACTATGGTCTTGACGTAGACGCCAACTCCTACGGGCATCAGCGACTCGACTTCAGATTCGGAAGTAATGTTTTGAATTGTGGTCGAAGCCAGACGGGCCTCTTCCATTAATTTGCTTACTGTCAGCTGGCGCGTCATGACATCATTCATGTACGCTTCAAGAACCCTTGATTGCTGGACCATCTCGTTGATCCTCTGTTCCATCGCAGCCAATTCACGCTGTTTGGCTGGATCGCTGGCTGCACTCATTAGCCTCAGTGCGTCTGTTCGATTTTTAAAGCTTTAGATTCTGGACACCTTTAGCATGTTGGCCATCCTGACCTCCATTCCGTAACGCTTTTCTTGGCTTTTCATGTGCTGGTATATTTTGAACATGTCCATCCCGTGCTTCATCATACTGAACTTGCCTGCTATCTTTAGCTGTATGAACTTGAAGACTAGTGTGTACATCTTAAATTTTTCAAGCACCGCGTCCCGGTAGGCCTGCATGTCGTGCATGTTCTGGACAAATAACTCTGCACACCACGTAGACGGGATAATGCCTTCTCCCAAGAGCGGGTAGACGGTGCCTATCGACTCTCCTACGCCTACCGACTTTTTGCCGTCGCTGAATGGCTCGCAGCTTGATGGTGGGGTAAGCCTGACAGGTCTACCAACTTTCTTTATCACTTCGCAATCATGTTTGCTCAAAAATTCGTCTACAAGACGATTTTGGTTCTTTAGAAAGTCGCCGGCTCCAATGTGCGCGTAACCGTTGCCAAGAGGAAAATGCCAAAAGTATCCTGACATTGAGGGAAATGACTTTAGATAAAAATCATCAAAAGGCTCTTTGCCAGGTTGGTAGCGAACCTTGTACTGTACGCAGGGGATCCACATCTCGTTGCCAAGCCTAGGCAAGTAGTTGCGGTGAAAGCCAGTCGAATCGACAATAATGTCAAAGTCTGGTTCAAGTTCGTCCTTTCTAGGTGCCCTTCCAAATTTTATTTCGGTCCCCTTTATCATGTCCTGTATCAACTGTAACTTGTCGTAACTCACCATGCCGCGGAGCTTGATGTCGACGCTGTCTTTGTCACCAAGGTCCACTTTCATATGCTGTCCGTCATGCAGGACATAGTCGTCGAAATTGAGACCGCAATTTTTCGCAAGGCCGGCCATTACGTTTTCGCACGTGGCCCAAGCACATACTGCGTCGTGCTGATCCTTTGGCATTCGCTCAAAGCCTATAACCTTGTTGTCGTGATGGTCGCTTAGCCTGTTCATGAGGTATGCACCGGCAACTCCGATCCCGACAACTGCGATCTTCATCCTTGATTATCATGACAAGGGATGCCATAAAAACATAACATTATCTAATTGCTGCGCATAGCACTGCCAATGTCAAAGAAGAAGGTGCAGATGTCTGGCTTTACACGCATTGGCATTGGCCTTCTGCTAATTGGCGCGCTCTTGGCCGCGTTTGGCCAATACGGCGGTAGAGAAGCGGTTGCGATTTTTGGTGTAGTAATGGTTGCCTGCGGCTTTGTGCTGTACATGGCTGCGTCAATTGTTGCAAGAAGAAAGGCCAGAGCCTGACTATTCCATGTAGACGGCAGGCTTGAATGGCCTAGCAGACTTTGCCTTTGACTTGGGATCGTATCTTGAAGAGTCCTCCTCTGAATAAACCACTATCTGTGCCTTGTTGATTTCAGCAGACAGAAACGACGCAGCGTCCTGAATTGCAGTTGCCTCAGCAAATCCTGCCAGCTCGAGTCTCCGCTTCCTTGCGTCAAGCGGCGTCGACAGAATATCTTCCATCATTTTCTGCACCATCTTTGGGTCAGTTTTTGCCTTGGCAGTTTCTGGGTTTGCGATGAGCTGTTTCATTATTTCGCCAAAGTTGGTCCTGCCATCCAGAATATTTGCAAGTATTGTCTTGTAGACCTGTGCCTTCCAGCTAGCCGAAGTATAGACTGCTATCTTGGATGGTGTTATTTTTGTCACCTTTACGATGTTCCCGAGGTCCGCAAGCAAGCTTGAAATCAGAAATTCAGATTCTTCGGCGACTAGGTCTATCTTTTCCCCATTTATTACTGGCCAACGTGCAGTAGTTATTGACTGTCGGTTGCCCATACGTTCCCACACTTCTTCAGCGGTGAACGGTGCAAACGGCGCAAGCATCCTGACCTGCACATTGAGAAATTCTGCAAGCGTGTCGGTGACGTCTTCGCGGCCCTTGGCAGCTGTCCTCTTTAGGTACCACTGGAGGTCTTGCTCAAGCGAGTACAGAATATAATGTATCGCTTCTCTCACCCTCAACCTATCCATCGATGTCGATGTTTCAGTAATTGCACGCTGGAGCCTGCTACCAAGCCATCTGTCTTCCAGCTCCCTGCTGGCTGCGTGCGGATTTCTGCATTTTTCAACCATTTCAAAGATGCCAACAAGTTTTGATCGTATTCCCCTAATAGTGTCAAACGAGAAATCGGCATCCTGCAATATCTCAGCGGATACCAACATTGCAAGTCTGATAGTGTCTGCGCCATGCTCCTTAATCGCAGCGCGAAGTGGAATGATGTTTCCAAGTGACTTGCTCATCTTTTTTCCTTCCATCAACACAGAGCCATTAACCACTATTTGTTGCGGCCAGTTCTCTTTTTCGAATATCGCGACATGGTTGAAAATGAAGAATGTGAGATGATTTGGCACGAGGTCGCGGCCAGAGTGACGCGAGTCGACTGGGTAAAAGTAGCGGAATTCTTTTCTGATCTGCTCCACTATTTCTACAGGAACCTTACAGTCTTTGGCAACTTGATTAGCATTGCCAATACCAAGTAGGACATAGTCAAAGAACGCGTCGTTAATGTTGTCGTCGCTTAGCAATTTGCTGTTGACGTACTTTGCAATGACATAGTATGCCATGTAAATGACCGAGTCTGAGAGGCTCTCGATTATCCACTCCTCATCCCATGGAAGCTTTGTGCCGAGGCCGGACTTTCTCGCGCAAGCCCGCTCACGTAGCCAATCAATGACATAATCAAATTCCTGCCGGATGTCCAGCGGCACAATGTCCATGTTGGTAGCGCATTCGTGCGCCAGTCCCTTCCATTCCTTGTTGCCGTAGTTCAGGAACCACTGGTCGCTTAGCAGTTTGATGACGCATTCTGCGCCGCACCTGCACTTTACCGGCTTGTTGACGAGCTCGTAAATCGTCCCTGCCGCGCCGGACTTCATGAGGTCCTGTTTGACTTCATTCTTTGCCACGGACACCGCCATGCCAGCAAACCGGCCAGTGTTCTCCTTCATTTTGCCTTTGTAAAACTCGTGGGAGTAAAGGTCGCTTGTAGCCTTCTCAAGCTTGACGTCATTCTGACCGGTCGCTCCCACCTGCTTGATCGCTTCTCCCGCTGGTACGCCCGAGTAACCTTCTGACCCGATTATGACAACTGGATCAACGTCGACAGAAATGCCAAACTCTTTCTGCGTCCTTTTGTCCGCCTTGAGGTCTTCAAGCGCCTGGTAGTCGTACGGCGCGTGCCCTGGAACCGACATGACGATGCCGGTGCCGCTGTCAGCTTCAACAAACGACGCAGGATAAACGGGGACTTCAGCATTGTTGACAGGGGTAGTGGCCTTCTTGCCAATGATCTCTTTGCCCCTGACCGTCTTGATAACCTCGACCTTGTGGTTGAGGAACTCTAGTTTTCTAGCCGCTTCCTTACTCACGATCCAATTTTCGCCATCAACTTTTGCCTGAACATAGTCGACATCAGGGTTAACCCACATGTTGGTGACCCCAAAAAGTGTCTCCGGCCGAAGCGTTGCGGCGGGTAGTATGCTATCGCCTAACCTGAACTTGATTACAGTGTATTCGTTGAAATCCGGCTCTACGTCGCCCATTGTGTCGTGTTGGCTCACAGGGTTCTGGTCGCGTGGACACCATCCCACCGGGTGCGACCCCTGCACTATCAACCCCTTCTTGTACAACGTGCGGAATTGCCATGAAATGAACTTGGAATACATCCGGTCTATAGTGGTGAACTCACGCCTCCAGTCGATCGAGTATCCCATCTCTTTCATGCCAGCCTTGATCTCTTTGTGGAAGTAACTTGCTATCTTGACTGGCTCTACAAAAGTGGAGATGACGTCGTCAGACAACTTGTATATCTTGTGGAAAGTATCCATCAATTCAGAGTCGCCAGCAGCAACCCTGCGCGACATGCCAAGGATAGGTGTGCCAGTGTAGTGGAAACCCATTGGGAAGAGGACATTATGGCCCTTCATCCTCATGTATCGGGCATGTGCATCTGCAAGCGTGTACGTCCTGCCGTGGCCAATGTGCTGTGGTGAATTCGGATACGGGTAAGCGACAGTGACGAAGTATTTTTTCCTGCTATCAGGATCTGCATGAAAGAGGTATTGCTCCTCCCACTTTTTGATCCACTTGTTCTCAATTGAATTCCAGTCTATCCGATCGCCCACCGTTACTTTGCAGCCTCTTCAGCCAACAATAACGCTTCTTTTATCTTGTCTTTTGCCTTGCCGCCGCCCTGCCCAAAGCGGTCGTCCCCGCCGCCAGAACCGCCAAGCGTGGCGGAGACCTGTTTTGCAATTGCGCCGGCCTTGACTTTCTTCCGTGCTGCTTCGCCGACAAATACAATGACTCTCATGCCCTCTCCCTTTGACACAAGCGCGAGGTATACCAGATGTTTGTCCAGCTCGATCGCCTTTTCCCCGAGGGCAATGTGATAGTCGTCGTCCAGCTCTTCGTCGTAGGTGCTATACATGTGTATGCCCGACGTAAGTTTCTTTGCCTTTTCTGAAATGTCCTTTGCAATCGGGCCCGTAACGACCCTCAGTATAGTCCGCGCCTTCTTCTTAGCCGCTTCTGCCTCTTCCATCGCCTTGTTGAACGACTCGATCACTTTTTCCCTGCTTGAGCCAAGGGCTTGCGCTATAGATGCAAGCTGGCCATCCAGCTTTTGCATGTAGTTGACAGCCGCTTCTCCGGCAACGAATTCCAGCCTGACTACTCCGTCTTGGATCCTCTCTGATTTAACAATCTTGACCAATCCGATCTCGCCGGTGCTTTTTACGTGCGTCCCTCCGCAGGCTTCGATATCCCATCCCTTGATGTCGACTATCCTTACATTGCCTGTCGGCACTACTCCACCTTGGTAGATGCGGAAGGTGAACTCCTGCTCGGCATCACCGCGGTTATAAGTCTTGATTTCTACCCGGTGGTTTTCCCTGATGACGCGGTTTGCCGCATGCTCGATCTTTTGTACTTCTTCCTTGGCAAGCGCGGAATGGTGCGTGATGTCAAGCCTGCCATAGCTTTCTTCCTTGAAAGCTGAATTTTGCCACACCCATGACCCAAGCGTGTTCCTTGACGCAGAGTTAAGCACGTGTGTCGCAGTATGATGTTTTGTGATAAGGTCGCGCCGGCGCGCATTCACCGTTGCGTTTACGTTCCGGTCTTCTGCAATCTTGCCCTCTATCTTGTGAATCACAACGTCTGCTTGCTTGGTCACTTCGACGACTTTGGCGTCTCCGATTTCGCCGGTGTCCGGTTCCTGTCCTCCGCCCCTCGGGTAGAACGCGGTCTGGTCCAATACAACGTACTTGCCTTCAATAACTTTGAG
Source organism: Nitrososphaera sp. (assembly GCA_036003785.1). Classification (GTDB taxonomy): domain Archaea; phylum Thermoproteota; class Nitrososphaeria; order Nitrososphaerales; family Nitrososphaeraceae; genus Nitrososphaera. The sequence goes on along the minus strand of DASYSB010000035.1, from coordinate 18,749 downwards.
TACTTTGGCATGAAACTCCCTCATAGTTTCATCTTCATAGTAGAGCAACTTTGTAGGCGGCAAGCCTTCAAGGCCGCGGATAGGCTTTGCTGCCTGACCTGCTACCAGGCTGGTGTGCAGCTCGGCGAGCTTTGTGTAGAATGTCTGTGGGACGGTCTGTATTACTCCCTGCTCCACCAAAAAGTCAGGGGTTATGCCGTCTGATTCGTAAAGCCTGATAAGGTCATCGACAGACAACTCGCCCTCCTTGGTTGTCTTGAGCGAGGTGGCGACAGAATTCATGCGCTCCCGAGAGCTTGCGTATCTCCCTGCTTCCAATTGTAAAATGGTCCTGACGTCTTGACGGTGTTCTTCAAGCTCGGGGTACATCTGCTTTAGGTAGTCGATGTGCATCTCGGCAACGTCCTCTACCTTGACGTTCTTCCATCCAAGCCTCTCAAGTATCGAAAGTGCTCTGCGCAGGATCACGCGCAGGTTGTAGCCACCTCCTACGTTTGATGGAAGTGCGCCGTCTGAAATTGCAAACAATAAAGTCCTGACGTGATCGGCGACTGTGTAGATTGCTTCGTGCGGTGCCACCAGTCTTGCAAGGTTATCTTCGTCAATTTTTATTTCCTTAGCAATGAGCGACCGGAGATCTCGAACGCTGGTCGTATGATCAAGCTTGGAAGATACTGCTTCAAAATACTTTGCCAATAAATCGTTGCTACTGTCTGTGCCTGTGATGTCCCTTAGTTTGTCCACAACCGGCCCAAAACAGCAGTCATAGCTAGTGGGCGTCCCCATGGTGATCCATGAAAAGCGCTCGAGTCCAGCACCCATATCTATTATCTTGTTTGGCATCACCCGATAGTCGTTCTCATTGCCCTCAAATTCGGTGAAAACTGCGTTGCCAAGCTCGAGGCCGCGCACGAAATATTCAAGTGAATAGCCAAATGCTCCAGCCCCCATCCAGACATCTTCAACGAACGTTATTTCTTCAGGCTTTATGCCAAACCCTTTTGTGAGCATGCCATAGTCAAGCTCTATGCACCTGTCCTTCCAGTAGCCGCCTTCTGCGTCAGCGTTACACGTCTGGCCTATCATGCAAAAGCCAGTGTAATGCCTGCCTGATAGCCCCACATTTTCAATGTCGTTGAACCTCAGACACATCTGCGGGACTACAAGCGGGTTTGCAGGCAGCTCGAATACAATTTGGTTGCCAACGACGCGCTGGAAATCAACAATCGATGCTATCGTGAAATATAGGTCTTCGCGCCATCGGCATACAACGGGATAGCGCCTTACTATCGTATGGCCATTAGCGCGAAAGAATTTGTCAGTCTCTTTCCATGCATTAACGTAGTCAAGACGCTTATTTGTCGGCGGCTTGCCTATGAAACTGTAATTCTCGTGATCAGGGCAGAACTGTCTTTTGTGATCGAGCGTCCAGAAGAATTTTTCACACTTGCCGCATTTTCTGCGCACAAAACCCATCTTATCAAAGAGCGATACTTTGTAGTACCTATCAGGATTTGATGAAAAGAGTGCTGCCAGTTCCTTCTTGCCCAATTGCTGCTATCTTGTCTTAAAATACCGTATTAATGCTTTCGTCATTAGAGAGAAAAGAAGGAAAAGTCAGGCTTTGAGCGAGTCTTCGATGAACTTCATGTACGTCTCTTTCGGCGCTGCGCCTATAGTCCTTGCTACTTCCTTGCCACCTTTGAACAAGATAAGCGATGGGATCGACTGGACTCCGTATTTCATCGCGATTTGCTGGTTCTCGTCGACATTCAGCTTGGCCACTTTGACCTTGCCGGCCATGATCTTGCCGATCTGCTCAACGGCTGGTCCTACCATTCTGCATGGTCCGCACCACTCTGCCCAAAAGTCCACGAAAACTGGCAGGTTTGACCTTAGGACTTCTGCGTCCCAATTTTTTGTCGACACATGGGTAATGCTATCTGTCTTGCTTTCCATACATACCTTTTACACAATGGTATTTTATATTTTGTCAAATGGCAATGCATGAGGCCGGAATAAATGATTAGAACGACGAATAGCTAATGTGCTTATTCAATCAGCCGAACCGGCCGCTGGTACCTACCGTGACATACTCGGCTATCAGCTTGATTACAAAGGCAAGGCCACCCACTGTGAGCATGCCTAGTACAACCAAGCGCAAGTGCTGAGTATAGTCTTCCTTGCTGGTCTTTTTCGCCAGCCTGAGGGTTTGGATCATCTCAGAAATCTTGCGCTCGATGAATGCCAATTCAGGGTTGAAGTGGTCCTCGCGTTATATAAAACATCTGTCGCTTTACCTTGAAAGCGATGCTTGTGCAGTATAGAGGGGTTCCTTCTCAGTCCTTTGCATCTCAACGAATGTTTCTGTGTTCTGTATACCTTCTATCTTGCCGATTCGTTCGATGACGATGTTGTGGAGTTCTTCGAGTGTATGTGCGCTAACGCTCACAATCATGTCGAACCTGCCTGTAACTTCAGAGAGCGAGCGGACCTCTGGTATCTTTATCAATTCAGAATGAATTGGTTCTTTGAGCTTTGGGTCGCGGTTGATGCCGACAGTAGCCTTGACGTTTATGCCAAGCATATTTTCATTTACAATAACCGTGAATTTTTTGACCAAGCTGCGCTTTGTCAGACGCTTTATCCTGCTGTAAAGAACAGAAGCATTAACATTTAGCTTTTTGCTCAACCTTGGCACTGAGATACTCGCGTCCCTTGTCAATTCGGACAGTATCCGCATGTCAAGCTCGTCGAACTTGTGCATACGCTTCTAACGTAAGAAGCCTGTGTTAATAAATGTAATTCTAACTGATTCCATTTCTAAAAAGCAATTCCTTAACTTGTGACGAAACGAATTCTGAAAAACTTATGACGAAATCCCCAATAATGCATATGCGTAGGCACTCGAGATAACATTATATAATTTGCAGGCAGGCTTTCTTTAGATGTTCAACAGGGGAACAATCAAACCGGGCGAGTACGTTTTCGCGGTACAAAAAGAGGGAAACTTTAGCAAGATAATGATTGGACGCATCCAGTCGGTGAAGGGTAGCAAGATACACATCGTCGGGACCTATATCCGGCCACAAGGTCTGATTGACCGCATCCAGGCAGGCAGAGCAAGCGGCAGGCCGGCTGAAGCGATAAGCAACCCCGACCCAAACAATTGCATCTTTATACTCATTGACAGGGTGGAGACAGGCAAGTTCAATGAAGAGGTTGATCAGGCCACTTCGCGGGTAATATGGATAAACGAAAATAGGTATCTCGTGCTCGACGGCTGGATAAAAGAGAACTTCCCTGAAATTTTTGCGGCCGCACTGGCGGCCGAGACTGCTGAATCGAAGACTCAGGCACGCCAAATGCTTATTGAAAAAATGAATTCACTTTACGAGCGCGATCTGAAGGACCACGTCTATGCTGTTGCAAGAAGCACCAAGATCTTGTGATCGCAAGACATAAGTTTGAGCTGGCTCCAAGTTTACGCATGTCCTTTTTCGGTGCTCCAAGCGGCGGTCCCAGCTTTGACAAGAAAAAGTACGAACACCTGACGCTTGCCATCAGACAAACGGTGCTCGAACGCGCTCGCAACCGTTGCCAAAAGTGTGGCGTAAAGTTCAGCCCCAGCATCTCACCGCAATTTGAGCACATCAACGGCTCGCTAAAAGACAACAGGCCGATAAACTTGCGCGCATTATGCCCAGAATGTTTCAAGCCAGTAGAAGAAAAGGAAAAGAAAAGCAAGGGTATGCTCGGCAATATTACCGGCGTCTTTAGGCGACTGCCTATCGATTTCAAGAAGTAATCTTTTTTAGAATACTCAGGATATTGTGATATATTGCTTTGAAATATGGATGATAATGTTAGTAGAATAGTCTAAATATCATTAAAAATTATTAATCATAGAATGGGCAATGTCATAATGCAACTTGTCTGCGACACGTGCGGCAAGGTCCTTTTGGAAAAACCAGGTGTAAGCGAGGAACAATTTCCGATAACAAATGAAGAAGCCCGTCAACTGGATAAAGATCACAGAGGGCACGAATGTCACATTGAGGCAATCGAAAAAGGATCACTGACTTAGAGCTTTAGGCCAAATGAATCCGCAATTTCTGCGAACTGCTGGTACCTTCGCAAATAGTCCCTTCCTCGAGAAGTAATGATATAGATGCGCTGTCCTTCCTGCATCTGCTCATTTATCATACCTGCATCCATCAGCTTTAATGCGACGTTAGCAAGTCTGCCATAAGACAGGTTGGCCTTCCTCAAAAGTGCTGTTAGGTTGACGCCTCCCATTCCTGACTCGTCTGCTATCCGCAGGACATCCCCTACTATTTTGACGCTATTACGGTAGACGTCGCCCATCTTAACGATAAGCAAGCAGGCAGATTGTAATAAGCATTACGTAGGAATGAATATAGACACATAATCTAGAGGCCGATTGGACTTTTTTTCTAGACTTAACTTTCTTTAGTACGCTCCGCATTGTAGACTATGTGACGATATCAGATTGATGATTCGTATTCATGTTCACTTTTATTATAGTAACACCTGAAGCCTGGTAGTTGAGCAGCAAGTCGCCAAACTGGTTCAAGGATTTCGTCGGGGTTGGCTACCGCTACCATGATGTTTACATGAATGTCTTTCCCCTCTTTGGCGATAAAATGTCTGCATTCCGGCTTTGGAAAAAAACGATCGACTGGTGGCCTGATGATAAGATAAAGCTCCGCTTCGTAGAGCAGGGAGACGACTACTGGTTCATACTTTACGGTGGGTCCGAGTATAGAAAGGATAACACCGGCTTTGTGAAGAAGATGCAGGTATCTGAAAATTATGAGCGATTCAAGGCCGGCTACGAGAAGAAGGCAATTTTGCGCTTTGGTATTTACAAGGAAGGCGTCAGGAAAAAGGACGGAAGCAAATATGATCTTGAACTTTTAAAGAAATCAAAGTCGGTCTATGACATTGCATTTGTAAAGTACGAAGAGCTTGCTCCAGATAGCACAGAGTGGCAATGCATACAGGAAAACAAATGAAGAAATTTAGCTGCATTGAGGGATGTTCGGATTGCTGCATCTACAGGGAATACTACCCGTCGAAGGAATACGGCAAGATCGGAGTTCTTTTACTGCCTGAAGAAAAAACTCGGATCGAGGAGCTGACCATTGAGATGGATGTCAAAGTAAAAATAATCCCACGCCTTGCGGTAGGAAATGAATTCCCAGAAAAAGTGATTGCGTACCAGATGATGGGCAAGAATGATGACGGCGATCTCTGTCCGTTTCTGGATGTTGATAGCAGCGAGAGGTCGCCTCACTGCGGCTTTAATTGCAGGATCTATTCAGAACGGCCGCTTGCATGTAGGGCTTATCCTGTCATCGATTCAAGCAAGGTCGCGACGCTTGACGGCCACTGCCAGTTCTGCAAGAAATTCTCTACGACAAAGGCAGGCAACGAGGGCCTGCAGCGAGAGATCGAGGCGCTGTCAAAGATAAAGGCAAGTGTCACTGCTGGCAAAAGTCATGTATGGCGCTATGCAACCGCCACAGGAAAAGCAGGAGATGTTATGTTGCCAGAGGGCTGGTTTGCTGAATCCTAGTTGCCATGCTTGCGATACAATATTTGATCTCCCTTTTTCACAAACACGATTCTGCTCTGCGGTATTAGCTGAAAATTTTCAGATAGCTTTACAAATTCTGGCAAGCTGACTTCGACAATATTTTCAAAGTCCCTGTAGCTGACAGAGTACAGAGCTGCATCATCATCTGCGTATAGCGCCTTGCTGAAAATTTCGTCAAGCCGACCCTTTCGCGTCATGACGTAATGCCGTGTATTCATTATATGTCATGTTGACTCATTCGCGTCATGGCACGAAATTCTTTCAGCAGAATGAGCTCAATGAGAAGACGCCGCAGCCGAAGCAGCGCTGGACTCTGCGAGGACAAGAAAAGTCATAGACACACTTCCAGCTCACGCGCAGCATATCTACAAAAAAGCGCACGCGAACGCACTAAAACAATACAAAAGCCCTTCAAAAAGACGCGGGGGCAAACGCCAGAGCAGGGAGCAGGTTGCTCACAAAGTCGCGTGGTCTGCAGTGAAAAAAGCAGGATACAAGAAAGAAGGAAGCAGATGGGCAAAAGCCTAAGTCGGCTTGTAGTTCATTAGCCCGCCTGATTCGACAATTTTTGCTATCAGTTCAGGGAATGGTTTCATCGCGTATTTTTCGTTTTTCGTGATATTAGTTATTTTGTTTTCTGCAATGTTGATCTCTAGTTCATCTTTGTCTGATATTTTCTTCACCGTCGACTCGTCGATCTCGATTGGAAGCAAATAGCCTCCGTCTACTGCATTTCTGTAGAATATCCGGGCAAATGACGGTGATAGTATTGCCTTGATGCCTGTCTGAGAGAGCGCTATCGGAGCATGCTCTCTGCTCGAGCCACAACCAAAGTTATTGCCGGTTACGAGAAAGTCTCCCTCTGACACTTTATCCGGGAATTTTAGGTCAATTCCTTCCATCGCGTGCTTTGCTAGTTCTTTGTGATCGTGAATCTTCAGGTATGGGCCGGGAAGAATCACATCAGTATCAATGTTGTCCTTATCGTACTTGTGAACCTTGCCCCTCAGTGTACGCTTCAATTTTTCATATCCCTCGGATCTGTTATCTTGCCCTTGACTGCAGAAGCCGCGACTACTAGCGGCGACGCCAAGTATGTCTTTGACTCAATGTGGCCCATCCTGCCGGGGAAGTTCCTGTTAGTTGTGCTTATGCATACTTCGCCCTTGCCAAGCACTCCCATGTGGGCGCCGCAGCAAGCGCCGCAAGTGGGCGGCCCAACGACGGCGCCGGCTTCCATAAAGATGGTGATCAACCCTTCTTTCAATGCCTTCATGTAGATAGACTGCGCTGCTGGCAGCACTTCGGTCCTAATCTTGACCTTCTTGCCCTTTAGTATCTTGGCCGCCTCTCTCAGGTCTTCCAGCTTTGCGCCTGTGCACGAGCCAATGTATGCCTTGTCAAGCTCTGTGCCCTGCAGTTCCCTTGCGGCAGAAATGTTGCTTGGAGAAAACGGCTTGGCGACAGTCGGCTCGAGCTTTTCTATGTCGTAACTGAAAACTTCAGAGTAGTGGGCGTCAGAATCGCCGTTCATAGGCGAATATTTCGCGTCAGTCCTTTCGCGCAGATAAGCGTACGTGGTTTCGTCCGACTCGATAATGCCGTTCTTGGCTCCCGCTTCTGTCGTCATGTTTGTAAGCGTGAGACGTTCCTCCATCGTCAGACTCTTGACGACGCTGCCTGCAAACTGCATAGCCTTGTAGTTGGCACCATCGGTACCGATATCGCCAATTATTTGCAGAATAATGTCCTTTGCCATGATGTGGGCCGGCTTCTTGCCTTCGATCTTGAAGAGCAAAGTCTCCGGCACCTTGAACCAGATTTGACCGTTCATAAGCACGTACGCGACATCGGTATGTCCAAGGCCGGCTGCAAACGTGCCCATCGCGCCTGTGGTGTTTGTGTGCGAGTCGCCTCCGACGTATACTTCGCCGGGAAGCACCATAGCCTCCTCGTGTGAAAGCGTGTGGCAGATCCCATACTGGCCAAGTCCGTATTTGAAGTGCTTGTTAATTCCGTATTTTTTTGTGAAATTGGAAAGCGCGATAACGTTCTCTGCAGAGACTCTGTCCGCTGAGGGTACAAAGTGGTCCTCGGTGACCCATACCCTGTCCGGGTTCCAGATGTGATCGAGCTTGACCCCCTTTTTCTCCCATTCGCTGAATACCTTGATTACGCCAGGACCTGAAACGTCGTGCATCATTACCTTGTCTACTTTTGCGAAAACAACATCATCGGGGGACAGCTTTTGCTTGCCGGCCGCACGGGCGAGTATCTTTTCGGTAATCGTCATGCCTGCCAAAACAGATCACGTAGTATGAGAAATTGGCCGCATGACGGATTAAAACCTTTGCAGAAAGCACAAAAGAGAGAGCGATTTACGTCATGATGCTTGGTCGAGATTCTGCCGATACGCATAGGAGTCAAGAAGGGCAAGTTTGACCTGTTTGAGAGCCTGCAGGGATTCGACTACATGGAAAACGACGTTTTAGTAATCTCGAGCAAGTTCGTATCAATGAGCGAGGGCGCAGTCGTCAACCTCAGCAAAGTGCGAGTCAGCAAGAAGGCGCGAAACCTCGCTGCCAAAAATTCCATGGACCCAAAAATGGTCGAGCTCGTCTTGAGGGAATCTGACTATATTCTCAAAGGTGTGTCGGGATTCTTGCTTGCGATTAGAAATGGCATGATAGCGCCAAACGCCGGAATCGACAGATCCAACGTCCCAAAGGGCTATGCGATTTTGTATCCCCGGGATCCTTTCAGAACTGCAAAGAAACTTGGGCAAAAGTTCAAGGCAGAACTGGGCATCAAAGTAGGCATTGTGCTAGCAGACAGCCGACTCATGCCAACCAGAATAGGCACCACAGGAGTTGCCATAGCATGCGCTGGCTTTGAACCAGTTGAGGACCTGCGCGGCAAGAAGGACCTTTTTGGCAACATCCTAAAATACACACTCAAGGCAGTTGCCGATGGGCTTGCAACTATGGGTGTTGCGGTGATGGGCGAGAGCGATGATTCTATCCCGGCCGTCGTGGTGAGAGATGCCAAGGTAACTTGGTCTGACAAAAAGTTCTCATGGAAGGACATGGCGGTAACCCCCTCTCAAGACATTTACCTCAGTGGAGTACGCAGGGTTTGAGAGAGATGAGTGTTTTATATCACTCTTGCATAGAGTTTTAATATAGCATGTTATGGAACTAGATCTATACAGTAAATGTCTGAATTCCTTACCAGCTACCCCAAGACGATAAGTATTGTGAAGGGGCTGCAAAACTTTATCCGCAAAGAAGAGATCCAGCTGGATCACCTTTCCTTAATGGTCAAAACAAAGAGGGACGAGATCGTGAAAGCGCTAATGTTAGAGGGATTCAAACTCGTCAAACTGGAGAACAAAAAGCCCACCCAGATTGGGCATGGTTTTTCTAAAAGGCTGACCAAGCCATGGGAGATGCACGTGCGCTTGCTAGAAGTGCAGCAGGGTCTGATTGCAATCCAAGCGGAAGTCGAGATTTCACGCAGATACATACAGCACATACGCTCTGTAAGGTCGCCCGTAATCTATGAAATTGAATCCATCTTGAAAAAACACAGGATAGAGTACCAGATTTGGCACGCCAAGCTAAAGCAATACATCACTAATGTGATTGACAACCACCAGATAACGCTGAATGCGCCGAGGCTACCGGCAATTCCGTGGAAGCACATGGTAGGCTCTTTAGTGAGTCTGTCGCTAGTCTATCTGGCCAAGTTCGTCGGCGTTCTCTAGTAAAAGACTTTATTATTTCATCTGCTGCAATTCACGCAGTGGCAGGAACAGCTATTTTCCAGCACTATGGAATATCGCTCGCAGAGATTGAAATCATTTACGATACGCTCAAACGATCATTTGAGGTGGAAGAAAAACCGCTGCAGCCAGACGACCCCCAGTACGTCAGCATGATCGAGATGGCATTTCCGGCTGCATTCGGGGAATCTTTTTTCCAGGCGTTCACCATGGACAGCTGGTTCAAGATAAAAGGACTGATTAAAGATGTCAAGCGAAGGCGCGGCAGGAAGGGATTGAAGACGTTTATTAGGTTCGCCGGCTATGGCAATGAAAGTATCGATCTCGTATTTCCACTTATGACAAAGGGCGAAAGACAGTTTGAGATGGGTCTGGAAAAGATAGAATACATGGTGGACATTGTGCCGGTGCAACTAAAATCGATTCCGGCCAAGACCGAGGAAATATGGTACTCGTACGACGATGTCAGCTACCGGTGGAGTCCGGCCGTTGCAAAAAGCGACAGCGTGAACTATCTTTACAAGAACAGTGAATGGAAAACGAAATGATCACTTTAGCTGGTTGATTACTGGCGAATCATGGATCGCCTTGCTGAGCTCCTTGTACTTTTTGTCAATGTACTCGAGCGACTCGGCCAGCTTTTTGGACTTGCCGTACTTGAACCGGAGCAGTTCGCGGTGTCGCCAGTAGTGCTTGGCCTCTGACACCGCTATAGTGGTAAAGTAGTCCGGTCCCTTGAGCCCGTCAGGCAGCTTGACGTTGTAAGGAAGCAGGTATTCGATGCTGAACCATTCGTCGCCGTCAGGGTAGTCATTGCCGGTAGAGACGTCAAAGTAGAGGTGCAAAATGTCTTCGGTCGTCAGGCCATCCTCGGTAATGTTTGGATGCTTGACGTTTGACTTGTGGTAGTCCATGTTTAGCAGCTGGGGCTCAAAGTAAGCCTTGATAATGGCCCGTCGAAAGACCTCGTTTGCTTCCTTAAGGTTCAAAGATAGTATAGCAAGGAGTCATGAATATTATATAATCTTTTTATGTAGAAATGCCCAAAATTTACAACTCTCATTAGTGGCAATTGTGGGACAGTAACCATCTGCTTACGAATATTGATTGTGCGATCGGTTCGGTGGCTCAGAAAAAAGATTGTTTTTTCTGCCTCCATCCAATGTTCTGCGAAGAGGATGTCGCTCGTACTGAAAAAAAGAGGGGATGGCTAATGCCACCGTAATTGGGGGCTTTGAAACTACGAATTGTCAGCAAATCGACCCGTTCGCCCTTCTAATTCTACCAATGTGTCCTTAGCTTCGTCTACCCAGGCATTGTAGAGACACGTTGAGAAAAGTATTGGATTATGAAGAGAAATTTTTCCCAAATAATGTACGCATACTTCCGCGGTCTGAAGACGAAGCAATGAACTTATCAGAGATATATTTCAAAATCAAACCATTCGAAAAATCGCTAATATGAGATAGCGAACTTCACTAGGTGGGCAAGATAGATGTTTACGCTATCCCGTTCAATCATGACGTTTTGATCCGATAGTCGTTATTTTATCAGAAGCAGAACGATATTATTCTAGTACCATTGATGAGACGTTCGGGCGGGGGTCGCCTAGCCTGGCAGGGCGTGGGATTGCTAATCCCATGTCCGAAAGGACACGTGGGTTCGAATCCCACTCCCCGCGCTCTATTTTAGTAGTTGTACTGCTGCTGGCGCGGATGTGCGGAATCCCCTTTTATATCATGCACACACGACCATTCCTTGTCAGGTCAAAAATGATGCAAAAGGAGGTTCGGCAATAATTTGCAACGGCTGGAGGATACGACAAAGATAGCAACCGCCACTGCAAACCTTAGCCCCTCCTACGTAAAGGCGCTTCAAGCCATTTCGCCTGAAAATGCCGAGCTGATCTGCGACTACATCCTGGCGGAAATTACAGAATCTAACATCAGGGATTCGACAAAAGAATGGAAGATCAAGGTGTTACTGTACTTGGCACGGTCTCTTCGACACAAGTCGTTTAGAGAGGCTACGAAGGAAGACGTACTGGCGTACCTGAGCCAGTTGCGTAAACCAGAGGCCAAGGATCCCAAGCAAAAGTGGGTCGGCACGTACAATAACAGAGTATTGGTTTACACCAAATTCTTCAGATGGTTGTACAACACTGGTGAATCAGATCATCGAAAGCGAGTTACTCCGCCCTGTATGAAGGGCATAAAACAGCTGAAAAGGAGGGAGAAATCACCGTACAAGCCATCCGATCTATGGACACCAATTGAAATCGACTTGTTTCTGCGATATTGCCCTTCAAGGCGTGACAAATGCTACGTTGCGATGGCACTTGACACTTCGGCAAGGCCTCATGAGCTCTTAGCGCTTCGTATTGAGGATATACATTTCAAGGCAAATCCAAAGTCAGGAGTTCAGTATGCAGAGATACTAGTATCAGGCAAGACAAAGACAAGGACAATTCCTTTGATTTACATCCTGCCATACGTAAAGGACTGGATTGCTCAGCATCCACAAACAGGAAATCCAAAGGCCCCTCTCTTTCCATCACAGAGCGACAAGAATCGAGGAACTCCACTAAAGGTTGATGGCCTTTGGTGGCATTTCAAATATTACAAAGTCACCTACTTTAAGAGACTACTTGGATCACCCGACTTCCAGGCTATCGAAACTGACACCATCAAATCTATGCTTGAAAAACCATGGAATCCCTACATCTTTAGACACACTGCTCTGACAGAGAAGGCCCAGATATTGAAAGAAGCAATGCTCAGAGATCATGCAGGCTGGACAACTACAAGTAAGATGCCGGCGCTTTACCTTCACTTCTTTGGTGGAGAGAGCTCAAAGTCTCTACTTGAGGCAAGAGGGATCATAAGCGGCCAGGAGAAAGAGTCAAGCATTCTGCAACCAAAGTGCTGCCCCAACTGCCAAGAGCCAAATACGCCACATAACAAGTTCTGTTCAAAGTGCAAGATGGTCCTTACATACGAAGAATATGCCACTGCTGCACCAAATAATATTCAAGTTGACTTGCAGGATCAGATCAGCGAAATGAGAGCTATGCTTAATGAGCTGATGGCTGGAAAAGGAGGTGCAAGTAGGTAGTCCTTGATCCCGTGTCTTCTAGGTTCAGACGGTGGTAATAAAGAAAATGCCAATCTGCAATCCTTTCTAAATGAAATGGGTATTCTATTGCTGCATCTAACTTCGCATGCAAACTTGCGAGGTGAGGTTCGCCAACTCGATCCCACATGTCAGGTGTGCAAAGTACATTTCGCAGAAAAGCTCGGGTTGGCTGCGGCCACTGCGGCCTAGGGTTGCAGGAACTATTTTCATCTTTAAAGATATACTTCAAACCTTGAGCAGCTTTAGACAAATGCGTCCTATTGTTGAATAGCGAGCGTTTAAAGGCGGACTATTTGCAATTGTACTCGACATGTGCCGATTGCCGTCAGCCGGATTCCAATGAATTTCATGGCTACTACGTCTAAAAGTCCGTTAGATATTCTAGGGGTTTTAATAGCAGTTGACCCGGGCCCAGAGGTTTTCATCAGATCAGATCTAGCGAGCACACAGCGGCAGTAAGCCATTGGGGTGGCTACATAAACCCCGATTATGTTTGTTTTAATCGGAACCTGACTAAGACAAAATCATTGCAGAAATTCTGAGAAGTACTAGGGTATCTGACCAAATATTAGGCCAAGTACCTCAGCAAGAATGGTAATCTCGTAGGCAACTGACCATGCTTTCGTCCTGCCAGATACAAGGGCTAGGCTTAACAGTTTGAGGTTCGGACCCGGAGGTTTCTGACCCTAATTAGGGGTAAGTACTGATTCAGGGTGATTCTTTAGTCCAAATGAAATACGAGGCATACTAGAGCGAATCTAACTTATTTGCCAAGGAGCTCAGGGTAATGGGCTTCTTCATGTTTGTAACGATACAGTGTTTTTCTTTCAAATCCTTGATCATCAGCTCATCCAGATCGTAGGCGCTGATAAGCACTATTTTGGTGCCATTTAGTCCCTTTATCTTGCAGGCAACTTCATTGCCGAGCATGTCGCCAAGGCGGTAATCAAGAAGCAAAATGTCTATCTTGCTTCCACTTTTTTGCTGCGTTATGTATTTTTCGATACAATCCGTTCCAGAGCAAACCGTGATAACATTGAAACGCAGTTGAAGCACTCTTTTGTAAATATTTAGGATATCCTGCTCGTCATCACAAATCATTACAGTTTTTTGGACAGTCTTGTTGGCAGCCGTTATGACTCTGGCCCAAAAACAGGTTGTGGACGCTTAGTCATAAAGCTTTTGTCTCTGAAATTTGATTTGTGTACATCGTCGTGGATGTTTCTTTAGGCATAGGTATTCTCAGCGAGAAAGTGGCTCCTTTGGTCTCGTTGTTTCTTGCCGTAACAGTCCCCCCATGCGCCTCAGCGATACTCTTCGCAATGAACAAACCCAAGCCGGTTCCTTTTTCCGACTTTGTGGCAAACTTGCTGAATAGGCGCGGAAAGATATCAGCATCTATTCCAGTGCCAGTATCGCTTACTGCGATAATCAAATCTTGCCACCCATCTCCATTTTCAAGATTAGGAACCATTATGGTCGATATGGTTACGTTACCTTCTTTGGTGAATTTGACGGCATTTGTTAACAAGTTATAGATAACTTGGCTTAACCTATCCCTGTCCGCTTCAATTACCAATCCTTTAGGCTCATAAACAAACGGTAAAGTACTATTTGGTTGCTGACTCTTTGCATCTTTTATCGCGGAATTGATAACTTCATCTACGAAGAATTTTTCACGTCTGAGTGTCAAATTACCAGCTTCAATCCTTGTAACATCAAGAATATCTTCCGTCAAGCGCTGCAGTCGCTTTGCGTTACGGGCAATTGCTTCATAATCCTCTGGGCTTGACGGAATAGAGTCGTCCTGTAAAGCCTCGGTATACGCCATGATTGCCTGAGTGGGAGTCCTGAGTTCATGCGCGGCAATGTTGATGAACTCCTTTTGCATCTTGTCAGCATTAATCAGTTTTTCGTTTGCTTCGTTTAGAGTTTGTGTCTTTGCCTCCAATTCCAGCGTTCTCTTTTTCACAAGGCTTTGGAGCTTCTTGTTCCATGAGAGGAGAGTGAATGATGCAATAGCTGCGGCTGCAATTATTCCAACTATCACGATCGTGCTGATTGCCCTCTGCTCTTCGATAACTGCCAAGGTTGTCGCAGGAAGGGTGTGGCTTGCCCTAGTGAACAATGTCATTACCTGAACATCAAGTATCACGATTGGATTAGATACAACAGTTGAAGGAGCGCCTTCGAAGTTAATATCTATAGATGCCGGAGTTTGACTGTTTGCCGCATCATGGTTGAATCTGTTGAAGGCGTCCTTCTGTTCGATTGGCACCAGGTTTGGATAGTAATCTGACTGTATCTCGTCACCAAACCAGTTCTTTCCAACAAATTCAGGGATGCGCTCATTTACTAGTACTACTCCATTCTTGTCCAAGATTCTACTGACCGTGTTAACGCTTGCAGAAGAGCTCTCTGTGACTAGAGCAGATAGTGGTTGAAGTTCGATTGATGCCACCACAATTCCCTTAAAGGAATTAGCAGCAGGCTGGTCAGCCAAGCTTGGATTGAGGTCATTTGTAGAATTCCCAGATGGGCCGATAATCGGATAGGAGAGGTATAACCTGCCTACTCCATCTGTGCCTTTACTGAATCCCGCAAGGTAAGGTTCTGAGGTTTCTTTGGGGATTCTAAAATAATCTGCAGAATCTACGCTTACCCCTACGGCGCCTTCCTTATCCGGGTTGCCCTTCGAATTGGATGCACTTTGGAGAACAGCTCCATTTTCGTCAGCCCAGATATATTCGTCTGTAAACGAGTCTGTGGACGATTGCGCTGCGGTTAGTAGAACGAGGCCCCTGTCAAGCCATTTCGCGTTCATTGCGGGCGAGCCTGCAAGTATCTGCAAGTTAGATGTCACAGTTTCGAGTTTGTTCTTAACAGATAGAGCTATTGTATGGCCAATGACCTCTGTGTTTCGCTTTATTTCATCGACTGACGATTGCCTAATCCTCTCTGCCGCCGAGCTGTAATATTGGTAAGCACCGACCCCTAAAAGTGCGGAACCCAAGACAATCCCGATAACAATGAATGCGTCAAGTTTGTTGCTTGCCATTGAATGATTACTGGTATCAGATCTTGTAGAATTTCTGGTAATTAAGTTGTTATGATAGAATGTTATATTAGATATCTGGTTTCTAATCAGAAAATAGTGGAAGGACACTTGACTACTGAGGCACCGTTAATTCGGTGGTCGAGTCGTCTGTGTTGCGCGACAATAGTCGGGCTATTACTACCTACAGTGCCAGGACCACTTTAGGTGCGATTGAAGAATAGGAAATTTGGTGGGGAAATTCTGGATTGGAGATGCTTCAAGCAGTTAATATCATTGACTTGAGACGTTCAATCTTGTATAATTTGATGCAGCTCGTGCATACCCAACCTTCGCTCTTGTGATTCTTCCAATATTCTTCCAGACTCCTAGCACAGGTAGGACAGTGGAACATGTCATGAATGCTATCCCTTGCGACATTAAAAAAGACGTTGACTAGCTCTTAGCTAGAAAAACACTAGGACCACGATCATGGACTAGAGACAACTTGTCGAAGAACGGGTTAAACGTGAGTTAGAAGCAGCCACTTGGAAAGCACTATTGGCAAGCTAACTAATCAAAAGTAATTCCTAAAAGAAATCTATTGGAGAAGGATTCGACAGCTGCGAATATCATTATCCCCACCATTCAAAGTCAGTCTTAGTTGCTAGCGAATATGCATCCTCAAGGTCACAGCAGTTACAGTGATTGACTATGCACCTCTGCGCATTTCGTGTGTGCATTTCTTGCAATTGCACGTCAGATAATCCCCATCCTGTTTGATAACGGCGTTCATGAGTCATGAGGCACTCTTTACCTTATACATATTTGCGGAACGTACTATTACTTTGGCAGCATAACCATGAAGTGAATTTGTGCCGCGGATTCTACAAGTAATTTTGAGTCTTGCGCTCGTTGTAATTTGGAGCACCATAAAACCTTGCTTTAGGTGAGTCTGGATATACTATCGTAGATGTTAACTATGATAGCATGTTTGCTCCATTTGATATTTTATTTTTCATTTCCAAAGTCTGGCATAAGATCCAAGTTGGTAACGTGGTTGATGTAGTCATTATGGATAAGGGATTACGATTTAAGACCGTATCTGCGAGAGTAGTGCGTCTACTTGATGACAATAAAATAGAAGTCGAGACTTCTCTTAATTCAGCCTCGCCGAAATATGAAATAGAGTTAGCCAGAGTTCTTGGCATTTTGTCTTTCAGAATAGAATTTGGCACCGATTTATGGTTTAAGCTCAACCAGAATCTTGAGCGAGTCGAAGCGGGGTTAAACGAGCTCTTTTTGGAGCAATACTTCCATTTTTTCTTTATGGTTGGCTCGGCTACTTGGTATTCAAGCGAGTGTGATCTTCCATACATGACGGGCCCAGTCAGAAATAGAATCTGACTAGAAGCGGCTCAGAGGTTTTCACCAGATCAGATCTAGCGAGAACGTAGCGGCAGTAAGCCATCGGGGTGGCTACATAACCCCTACCCGGTTTGGTTTACTGGGAACTTGACCAGGAGAAAATGATTGCAGGGAATCTAGAAAGCACTAGGGCTATCTGACCTCATTTAAGGTAAGATACTCGGTAGTAATTTGCTACCGAGTTTCTCAATTTGCCAACTCAGCATAAAGCATCTTAACAAACATCTGCGCCTTTATTCGAGCCTCGTCCCTTGGCAATTCGTCAGACTCGGACAAGATCATGTTCCGCAACGTTGAGTTTGGTTTTAACTTGCTGAGTGCAAGTGCCTTAAGTTTGGCGATGCTTACAACTCAACAGCGGTTTGCATGGAGGACTTGATGATAATCGGTATATTTAAGTCAAGAAAAGATTTTCGGCACCAGCATAAACACTGGAATATGGCGCCGGGAGAGGGACTCGAATTCCGGACCGGTATTCCGGAGTTCGTTTTGGAGAGAAATTGCCTCTTCCATTATATCTTGTGTATAGGCAGCGCTTTCTATTTAGCTTTGTCATGTAAATGTCAACGGGCCCAGTGGTTTCTGTACCGATAGCGGTTCTAAAAGTGGACCCAATCTTGGTAGAGTCCGGCGGGATAAAGGCTTTTCGAACGGACCCAGAGGTCCCCGTACCCTTATGAGTATGGAACTGCAGTAGGAAAAATGGATTAATGGGAACAAGGGAATACTAGCAAAAGAAAGGATCAGGGCCATAGAAGAAGGGATAGAACCTGCCGGTATTAAGATAATTTGTGATTTTCAAGAGTCTGTCAAGAGAGGCACAGAGCTGATTCTAAAGGCCAAAGAAGTCCAACTATTTTTCGCGACCTGCAACGTTTGAGCGAGGGCTAAAGATGGGGATCGTAGACATGTACAGAGAGGCCATAACACGAAATCAAGCAAAAATACAGCTACTGATACCGCAGGGCGAGACGACTGAAAATTGATAGCAAATCTGAAGGCAAAAGTCCCGGAGCTTAGTGTGAGATCGTCTACTCTGCAAACTAACATTTCCATAATGACAGTTGACATCTAGCAAAAAGGGCCTGCGTGTCATGCATCCTTAGTGCAATTCTTCTTACCTTGACTTGCCATCTTCAAAGACTCCAAAGTACCGACTGAGCACAGGGAGCCAGTCCTTTCTTTTTGAAGGTTAGAAGGCAATCCACTTACACTCCCACTCAAAACTGATTTCAAATCCTGTTTCCTTCTCAATAGCCTCTTTCAGTTGTAAATATTCAGCCCATTCAGTTTCCACACCACACTGTGGGTCAGAGCCCTAGCTCGATGCTTGTATCACTTTCCCCCTTGGCAACGCCTTATGCCAAGATAAAACTTGCAATCAGATTTCAAGACTGAAAATTGTCTCCCGCATCCGCATGCCACCCTCTTTTTATATTTTGAAAGATAGGTTGTATCTCGTGTATACTTCAATTGCCTTTGGTGACATAATTCCGCTGTTACTGATAACACTGCAACAGATAGGCTTTCAAGCCTTTTTCGAACCACTGACGAATGCTCTAAACCAGTTTGCAACCACAATAGGTCAGGCGGCTCCAAAGATAGTAGCTGCTCTGATAATACTTGGAATTGGCCTTTTGGTGGGTCGAGTGATTGGCTACATTGTAAAGAAAGTTGCAACTAAGATGAATCTTGACCATTATTGGAGCCAGACTGGCATTGGCGAATCAGTGGCAAGGGCTGGC